>JAJRCO010000025.1 GCA_028678905.1 Methanomicrobiales archaeon | reverse complement strand
GGCGGCTCTGCTCGACACCCAACCTGTAGGAGCAGCCCTGACTGGAGAGCACGACCTTGTCTGTGGCCGGCCCAAGGGCCCTTTCCAGGCTGGATGCCGAGCAGAACCGCCTCATCGCGGCCTCTGCCGATTAATCAGAGCTTCGCTAACGTTCTTACCCATCAAGAAACCAGCAATGCGACCCTCAATGCCAGCAACTGGAAACGGCACCGGATTGAAGATTACAGCCTTCACGGCAACGCGCTGTCCCTCAATGGCCACGATGGTAAATGGTCCATTCGCTGGACCGAAAGGCATCATCCGCGGCGGGAGCAGGGCTCTGCCCTGGCCCGATGTCGACGCGAAGCTGTTGGTGCGCGTTACAGCGAACACGCTTCCAGGTGCTGCACTGCGAGCAAAAACAGCTGGCTGGAACTGCGGCTGGTTCGTGGCAACGTCTTGAGGCTCTAGCTGGAACTCAACGTTGCCCTTGTGCGTAGAGTCCACTGTAAGATCGAATCCCATCACACCACTGAGACGCCGATCTTCGACGGGAACCATTGACCCGGTGTCCGTTCCACTAAAGCGAAAGGCGCCGAATCCGTAGTCCATCAGCCAAAGAGCCTGACCAGATGGAACCTCAAAAGAGCCCAACGTGAGCTGCACTGGACGCTCCTGAGACACGCCAGGATCGTGCAGGCCAACCTCTGGAAGCGCTAGGTAGTCGCGCTCGAAAGAGGTAATGGCTGGGTGCAGCAGCTGCGTGAGCAGTTGCCCGCCAACAAGTCTCGCCGTTTCAACGGCGAACGTGTCATCGCCCATGCCAGGCGGGCCGGCCGTTTGACCGGCGCCGCTAGGCCACTGGAACGCCTCCGCCGCCGGAGCCTTGAACGGACGAGCGGGATTCACCGTCCAGGACCCACGGGCTGCTGGATCCTGTACCCTTCCCAGGCCACCGTTAGAATGCCATCCTGAATACGCGTCAGCGGGTCAGTCCCTAGATGCGTCACAGGACTCGCGGAAGCCACGAAAGCATCTGGAGTATAGATACCCTCATGCGGATCGTACTGACCAGCGAGGAACGGCCACGAGTTCAATCCGGCGACGCCACCAAAGTACAAGTTGTTACCGGTGACGTTTCCAGCTGGAGGATTGTTAACGTGAGACGGCGTGATCTTGACCGTGATAACCTCTCCACGCTCGAAGAAGTCCAAGCATCCAAGGTCCTGTGGGGAGTTGATCTGCGACGTCCACATGCTGGACGGAATGCCAATGTCCAGATTCTGCCTGGGGAAGCTGCTTCCAGCGTTGAAAACTGCAATGCGTCCATCGAATTCCATGGTGCGGAATCCGGATCCAGAGGCAGGCAGCGACAAGAGACCGGGAAGGTTCGGCTGCCCAAGGACACCGCCAGCATTCGGCGGACTGAGCAGAGACGACAGCCCGTCATTCAGATCGTACGCGCTGTGGATTGGACGGTATCTGCCGTAGGATCTGCCAGTGAAGTCGCTGATGGCAGACGTTCTAGGATCCGTGATCCGAGCCTGTAGGAACGACTGGAAAGTGGCCATGCGCCGCACGGCCACGAACGGGCCCTCCTGGCTAATGGTCACGGAGCCCTCTACGAGGCTCGTGGAGTTGTTAAGGATCGGGATATCGATCATCAGCACGTACGGCACGCGACGCCCAGGGAGATCTTCCACTGTAACGTTCTGGTGCTTGGGCCACCAGGATCGGATGTCGTAGTCACCGCCGGAACGAGTTCCCGTGATGGACTTGGCGAGCGCGGCCAAATCGTTCAGTCCCTGAGAGAGCCCCTTGCGATGGGAGTCGATCTCGGAACGGAAAGCGCCTGCCTGACCGTTAATCTGACGCTGGAAGTCGGCGTGGGCGCGCTGCATTTCAGCGCGCAGGGCCGCAATCGGATCGTACCCACCAGGAAGATGATTCACTGTAACCTTTCAGCGGGTTGCCCCGCGACACCCTTACGGGGGACTATCGTGTTCGGAGGCAACGACCTCCTCGGGAACGTTCGGCTTGGAGTCGCGGTAGGCGCGAGTCGGAGTAGAAACGGCGAGAGCCGGTGCCCATCCGTGCTTATCGATGCGCTTGGTAATGACGTTCGCCGGAACGCCAGTCTTCCTAGCCCAGCTGGCCGGAGTCATAGAAACGCCGTCAACTTCAATGAGGCGCTCCTTAGCGGGCTCGGTCACCGCACGAGCCGGGTCCCACCCGAGCTTGTTGATGCGGTTCCAGATGACCTGCTTAGAGCATCCGAGCTTCTCCGCCCACGCGGTCATGCTCATGGACTCGCCGTTGGCCTCGATCGGCTTCTCCAGAGCCTCGTGGCCAAGGAGCAAATTCTTGTTCTTGTAGCACCCGCAAGACTTCGTCTTCGGAGACAGCAGCTGCTTCTGGTACACAACCTTTTCATTGCCGCAATCGCAGCGTACTTTCGCTCCGTACCAGTTCTGTCCGTACTTGTTGAATACGACGAGTTCCAGCACGGTCAGCATATCGTACTTCTCGTCTACTTTGACGATGCTGTTCACCTCCAAGTTATCGCGCATGTTGTTGCGACGATTCTCGGATTGGAGCGTCTTATCCGCCCAGCGTAGATTGCCTGGGGCATAGTCGCCAGCCGGATTGATACGGTCGAGGGTATGCTCGGGCGTTGGCTTTGGACCAAGGCTCTCGATGTAAGCCTCGAAAGCCTCAAAATCGTCGATCCAAGGACCGTGCATTTTGATGCCGACATAGCTCTTCTCGTTGGCAATCCTGTACTTTACGCCGCACCAAAGTCTGTACGCAGGCGTACCGCTCTTACCATGCCTGTCCCCGCCAAAGAGGTTCTTCGCTACGTCGAACGGGCGGCGATTCGCAGATTGCGTCGACTTGTCGGCCCACCTCAAATTCCCTGGCGCGTAATTGCCAGAAGCGTCCATGCGATCTAGCGTGTGCTTCGGCGTAGGCTTCGGGCCAAGCGTCTCAATGAACGCATCGAAAGCCGGAAAATCGTCGACCCACTCCGGGTGCATCTTCACATCGGCGTACCCGGCAAGGTTTGCGATGCGCCACTTGATCGACGACCATAGCTTATGGTTCGGGGTATTGCTCTTCCCGTGTTTTGTACTGGACGCACACATGGCCCTGGCCCTGCTGCACCCGCAACCATTCGTGTTGCCGGTACGCAGATAGCTGTTGGCCAGAATCTTTTCGGTGCCGCACACGCATCGAACACGAGACGACATCACGGTCTTTGTGCCGCTCTTGTTGCCCTCCTTGGCAGGAACGTCCAGCTGCTCGATCACTTCCCAGTCCCCAAACGGGGTCCCGATCTTAAACGGCGGTAACCTTTTCGGCATGCAGATCTCCTCCGGCCCACCTTGGAGCCGGAGGAGAATCTAGCGCAGCCTACCAGGTTGTCAACTCGTTTTCTTTAAACGAATCGATCACTGGACGTCGCGACTGAACAAACCGTCAAAGGTGAACGTAACCACCTTGGACACGAGGTCCGGCGCATTCAGGTTCGACGTCAGGCTGTTCATATCGCGCGTGCCCTGCGTCTCATTGAACGTGGCCGCGTTGCCGCCGTTCGGGAGGGCCACGATCTGAGCCGTGCAGCGGATGTTCTGGCGCGGCGGGATCAGGATCGCTCTCGCCAGACGGAGAATGCCAGAGTGATCCGGCATGCCGTTGTTGAGGTTGATCAGGTCGGTCACGCCGCCGAGATCACCGTGCAGGCCACCACCGTAGGGGAAGTAGCTGGTCGGCATCGAAGTGATGCTGTTCTTCTCCCCGGCGCCGAAGCTCCAGAAGAGCTGCTCCGCAGCCTGCCAGTAGAGACGATAGACGTCCTCCACAGTGCCAGGAGCGTTGCCGTTGGCGATGTTCGACTGCGCCACGTTGTAGATGGACGCGCCACCGTAGGCGAAGTCGCCGTTGTTGCTCGGGTAGTTGGTGCCACCGGCAACCGTGATCGTCCCACCGCGCGGAATGGGCTGACGGAACCACGTGAAGACGCGGAGCGCCAGCACGACCATCGACTGGTCCGAAGGCAGAACGCTGCCCTGAGGAAGGTTCGTCTGGCCGACGCTACCGCCGGCCACCGTGAAGAGGTTCGTGTTGTCCTGCACCGTACCAACCGAAGTGCCGGCAGTACGGATCAGGGAGTCACGAAACGGCTGGTGAACACGCTCTCTAACGTTCGTAAGCTTGGCCACGTGGCCTCCTATGCCCCAAACCTACCTTGTTTTACGTGGCCTGGTTCCACGATGGGTTTGGC
>JAJRCO010000158.1 GCA_028678905.1 Methanomicrobiales archaeon | reverse complement strand
GAAAGACATGATGGAAGTAATAAAAGACCTTCAGGACAATAATATCACGCCCGAAACGCGAAAACGACAGGAGAAGATACTTTCCCGAATGCTTGATTTCCAGTTATCACAAAGAGAGAAGGATTTCGAGCAAAAGCGGGAATCGCGACCGGGTAAAGACTTTGACAGAAACTCGCCCCCCGAAATAGTCATCTCGCGGCCGAATATTGTTGACGGTATCAACCAGGATGCTCTTGAGATCCAGAAACAAAATTACTCCGAAGATTACGAGACCCTCATACAAAAGTATCTTAAGAAAATACAGATACTAAACCAGCGCTAAGACCTCTCTTTTTTATCTGGATATATTTAGCACGAAATTCTGTTCTATAGGTATATATTGAATTGCCAGTTCTTACAATTCTCGTCTTTTAAAAAGTTATGTAATTAATAAACATATCCTAAAAATTTATAAAATATCTACTATGAAAACAGCAATAATCACGATGTTAATTGTGACTTCACAAATTTTGTATTCACAATCTTACACTGCGGGCAATTATACGGGCAGGTTCATTGTCTCTGATTTCCAGAACGGGAAATATTCGAGCAAAATCGTAACAAATGCTCAAGTATATGATAATTCCTTAAGACCCCGTATCGTTCAGGTGCCCCAGCCATTTAATATTGACAGTAATGGTTCATTCGTAAGATGGAATTATGGCGAACCGGTGTCAATAGGTGAGTACAATTCCGAAAGCGGGAATGGTCAGAAATCGATTATAGGATGGTATTTGAATAATCAAAGAACCGAGGCATTTGGAAATGCAAACAACACTCCATTATGGAGTTTCCCTCTCGGGAGTTTCTTCACGTTTAACTACGTGTCGGCTTCAGCAAGCGGGAGCAACATAGCTAACGGTTTTTACCAGTCGATCTATTCACTAAACGGAGATAGCGGAACTGCCAGGTTCACCTTCAATGTTACCAGCCTCGTCCCAACCGGAAGTGCGGGCCAGGTCGGGATAACGAGTACAGGCAATTTTATCATAGGCAGCGCTAACGCATCTACTGCTACAGACACAAGTTATATTCTCGGATTCTCAAGCACTTCTTCAAACGTCGTCTGGAGAATACCCGTCCCCCCGGCTGCAGTCGGAGGTTCCAGTATCCAGGGCGTGAAGATATCGG
>JAJRCO010000392.1 GCA_028678905.1 Methanomicrobiales archaeon | reverse complement strand
GGGGAGCGCATCCTCCACGCAGAAGAGAGAATCGAAGGGTGTAAAAAGATCGGAGATCAGATCGCCCGGCTCAATGAGCGTATCGAGAGACTGAAAGACGACGCCGACCTGCTGCGGCTGACTCGCTCGGTCATCGCCGATTACGTGGTCTACCTGATGCAGGTGGTAAGGAGCCGGCTGGAGATGGAGGTCGGTCGCATCGTGAGCGAAATAACTGGTGGCAGATACGAACAGGTGCTCCTTGACGAAGATTTCAATCTCCTGGTACGCGATATCGATAACGACTACTCTGTCGACCGGTTCAGTGGAGGAGAACAGGACGACATCGCTGTCTCCCTGCGAATCGCCCTGTCGCGGTACCTGGCCGAACTTCACCAGATGCAGGAGAGTACCCTTCTGATCTTTGACGAAATTTTTGGCAGCCAGGATGAAGAGCGGCGCTCCAACCTTCTCACCGCCCTCCGGACACAGGAATCGCGCTTCCCCCAGATCATCCTGATTTCGCATATGTCTGAGATACAGGGAGAGTTTACCACTACCCTGCTGGTAGAGATGGGTTCCGATCAGACGAGCACTGTACGCGAGGTGCAGGGAATTGCGTGACGCTGAGTACGACCGCGAAATCCAGGCGACCACGGGCCTCCTACGGGCTGTGATCCCGGCGAACCTTGCCGAAAAATTTGGACGTGCGGCGGGGATTTCGGCGCAGGATTTCCAGAAATGCCACCCCGCAGACGGTGGAACGATCTGCGCGGTGGACGGGAGTCATTCCATGGCGATGGAGTCCGGCAGTACCGCCCTCGCTCTCTTTCGTGCCGCCCAGACCACCTTTCGAAACCAGGAAAGGATCCGACGTTCCCTGACCCCGCTGAAATTCGCGTTGATCGGGACGGAGCTGGAGGACCAGACGTTTCCCCGGTTGTACCAGGACTGTTTCGGAGAAGTACCGGAGACTCCCCTTCCGAACGATGAAAGGTCACGAACCGCCTCCATCCTTATGGAGACTCTGGAGTACTGGGTGACCGAACAGATGGCGAAGGAAATTGACCCCGGTGCACTCCTTCTCCGCGATGGTCCGCTCAGGGTCTCTCACGCGAGCCACGATCGGGTGCTGATCCGCATCGCCCAGACGTGCATGCATCGCGGGCTCGACCTTGCCGGCGTCAGCAAGCAGTCGACCGCGACCTGGGGGGGCGGCCATCCCCTCCTCCTCTCTGTCAGCGTTCTTGCGAGATCGATGAGGATACACCCCCCCTGGTGGATTTCCATCGATCCCCTGATCCTGGATCACGCACCGTTTTCCCAGTGGCAGCACGGGCAGACGTACGTGGTATTACTCCATTCCCGGGCAAGAAAACCGCTCAAAGTCGAACTCCCCCGGGATTTGTCATCGGAGGAGGTTTCCCGGATCATGGATCGCCTTGCTGCCTGCTCTGCTGACGGAAGGATCCCGGGTTATCCCTATCCGCTGCTCGACGCCCACCGGTCAGTGGTCCTTACGCGGGAAGTGGTGGAACAGGTGCGGACAGATCTGATAAGCGGATTGATCGCGGGGGGAATAGACCGGCAGACCTATGAGATTCTGTTTGGAGATGTTCATGATGAATTTGCGCGATACTGAACTGACCGATTCATCCAAATTCCGTTTGATCGGGAGAAGCGTCCTTTCCTACCGATTCATCGCACCTCACGATGCGACCCTTTTTATCGGTGACATCAAAAAGATCACCGACCACATCAAACATACCACCTTCTTTGCGAAGATCACGGAGCTCTCTCACGATAGCAACTTTGCGGATCCGAGATGGGATACCCGTGTCTACGCAGAACAGTTCTATGGATTGGGAGAAGACGTGTTTATCACCGTCGATGCGATCCCCCTGGGTTTCGTCGATACAACCGGAAGATTCCACAAGCCCCGCACGATCCCCTCCAAATTCTCTTTCGTAGAGGACCCGGAAGCGGATGACTTCCGCTTCCTGACCGAACAGATGGGCGAGATCGAGGTTGGCCTGATGCGGAGTGGCCAGGACGTGATACGCGACGTGCCCGTCCGCATTCCTGCCCGGGTCCTTCCCCAGCACATGGGCGTATTCGCCACAACAGGAATGGGCAAGAGCAACTTCATGAAGACGTTCTGCGTTTCCTGCATGAAGGAAAGAAAATTCGGTCTCCTTATTGTCGATCCCCATGGCGAATATGTGAGCGGCGGTAAGTCCTCCACCGGTGAACCCACTTCAGGACTGGTCCATTTTACCGCAGGAAAGGATGGACTGTCGATTTTCACGATTCGCGGAGAGAATGACCGCCGGAAGTATGCGATGAACCGCCTTTATCTCGAATTCGACGATTTCCGGATCAGCGACCTGTCCATCCTCTACGATCTCACCGCCCCCCAGTATGACATCGTCGAAGCGTTCGACCGCACGCGGGGAAAGGACGTGATCGAATTCTTCGCGACCATCGATCCGGAGATATTCCCGATCAAGGATCCGGCGGCAGCAGGGATCAGGGAGGGCAGTCTTGCATACCAGATCCGGAATTCGATGTCCGGACCCGTGAGGGTGATCAAACGCCAGATCGAGAATCTTGTCAAGGGTAACTCCGCATTCTTCCGGCCCCAGGGATCATCCATTCCGGAGATTATCGCCCATCTTCACGACAACAGGGTAGTTCTCATCGACATCCCGGACATGGGCGAACGCAGTGAGCTCTTTGTCCTGTCCATCATCACCCGCCTGATCATGGATCGTCACCGATCCGAGGCCAGAGGTTTCGGCATCGATGAAAGGCGGGAATCATCGCACCAGGTGCTCATAGCAATCGAGGAGGCGCAGCGTGTGCTCGGAGTCGGTATCGGAGGAACCCAGGTATTCCGGGAATGCGCGATGGAGGGCAGAAAATTCGGGGTGGGCCTCTGTGTGATCACCCAGCAACCCAAGAACGTCGATCCACGGGTGCTGGCACAGATCAACACCTTCGTGGTAATGGGGCTGGGAGATAAACACGACCGGGAGATCATCTCAAGCAGCGCGAAACAGGACCTGTCGAGGATGGATACAGAAATCCAGACGCTGGACCGGGGGGAGGCGATCATCAGTACCATCGGGATCCCTTTCCCGGTGAGCACCCGCATCCACCTCTTTGAAGATTACGTAAAGGACCTGAACCGGGAGAGAAAGAGATCCATCTCGGAAGGCCTGGAAGATACGTTCTGAAAAACAATCCCTTTT
>JAJRCO010000009.1 GCA_028678905.1 Methanomicrobiales archaeon | reverse complement strand
TCCACAAATTCATCGTTCGCATCCCCGTTTACAGCACATCCGATGCATTCTTCACCTTATACCATACGTGAATCGCCAGCACGGCACCAATCGCATAGGCGAGTATATTCGCCCCGGTCATCCAGGTAGAGAGATCCAGCCAGCCGTAGATCGGGTACAATACCGTAAAAAAGGCGGGCAGGATGGGAAAGTTACCGTTGACAAAGAGGAGGATGAACAGCAGAGTCAGCAGGTAGGTCTGCCAGACCGCAAAGCCCGCCCCGGAGGGAAGTGTTCCCGAATACTGATACCCGATCCCCGGAAACACGAAATTCAGGAATCCCGCGATGAACGGACTCTTCTCTCCTCTTTTCCTGCGGTTAACACCCAGGGGAAGCGATGAATGGGCGACTCCGCATTCAAGGGCGGAGTGGACCGCACACCAACGGACGTCCGTATCCCTATCTGCGAGCGAAATGCGGCAGTATTTCTTGGCCTTTTCTCCTCCCAGGGAGCCGATGACATCCAGCACACGGGACCGGACATCCGGGTCGTGGTCCTTAAGGAGGGGCAGGAGGGGTTCAACGGCTTCGTGTCCGAGGGCAACGATGCGGTCCCATTCCTGGCGTCCCAGGTGATAATACGTTTTCTCATTGATGCTCTTTGGCTCCCAGCCCATCTCTTCCAGGGCCAGGGCGGCGCCATATCGTACATACTTGTCCGGGTCCAGCAGGGAGAGGATGACCGGTTGCAACGCCCGTGGATCCCCAATCTCTCCCAAGGCAAGGGCAGCAGCCCAGCGCACCTCCACGCTTTCGTCTTTAAGCAAGGGGAGGAGCGTGGGAACCGACCGGTAATCCTTTATCTCTCCCAGGGCTTCGATGATGCCGAGACGCACATCGCGGCTGGGATGGTGGAGAGCGGCAATCAGATGTTCTACCGCAGAGCTGCCCAGCTTCCCTAAGGCATCGGCTGCCTGCCACTGGACGTTGAAATCCGGATGATTCAGCGCGTGAATCAACCGCTTAAAATCTCTTTTATCCCTGAGCGCGGCGATGTCCGGTTTATGCACGGGAAAGAGCGCGGAGATGCCCATGTGATACCGTATCACGGCTTATGACCAGTGGGGGTATATAGGTTCCTCTTCAATCCGGAAATGCATGGCAGAAGAAAATATTTTATAGGCGTGCTCCGTAGCGCATTCTGAAAGAAACCCTGAAATCTTGCACACATAAATAGAGGTGTGAACTATGCTCACGAGCCATGCCCTTCTCCTCCGCCTGTTCCATGATCCGCAGTACCGGTTTGGGGAGGTAACTGTTTGCTACGTCGACCGGGGGGCACCGGGTGACCGGACCTGTGTGCGGGGAGAGCAGATCGCCCACCTTGACTCGTATTATATGGAAATCTCCTCACCCTATGGTCCCACCGCGATACCCTATCACCGCATACGAAAGATCCTCTACGAGGAGGGGATCCTCTGGGAATGGACCCAATCAATCCCTGCTCCCACCCGGGAAAAGGAGGGCAGATAGGCCGTACCGCCATCTTTTTTACACGAGAGGTCGATAGTACACGGCGCCTCAGTGGCTTAGCTGGCAGAGCGGCTGACTTGTAATCAGCAGGTCCCGAGTTCAAATCTCGGCTGAGGCTTAGTATTCTCAAAAGAGCCCGGATCTCATACATTTTTTTTTTGGATTTTCGCACCATTTCCTATCGAATCTGAGAAGATCTAGGAATCGTATTTTATAACCCATAATAGAACTCTCACTCCTTCCTGATTGTGAAAACTGATCGTATCATGCTGCAGGAAGAACGAGTGAAAACAGATGAAATTATCGGGAATTTCGATCTAGCCATGCATAGATTGGATATGATGTGAATGGTCATCCCATCAATCCTTTCTTCTCACAACTCGTTTTCCGATCATCCCTCTTCAAGACGTCTTCCATAACTACCATGTAGTTTGGAGGGCTGGGGAGCGACGGTTGGAAAATAGCGTCCATTTGATATACCCATCACTACTATACTGGCAGAACTGGAGGATGTTGTTGAACCAGGAAGGCCAGAAGGCCTGGCAGGGTACAGCCCCGGAGGAGGTGCTGGAGCGGCTGGACTCTCGACCTGATGGCCTTTCGGAGGAAGAGGCCAGGAAGCGTCTGGAACGTTATGGCAGGAACGAGCTAAAAGAGGAGGGCAGGGTCACCAAGCTGGAGATCTTCGTTCGGCAGTTCAAGAGCGTGCTCATCTTTATCCTTTTCTTTGCGGCTATTCTCTCTCTCCTGGTGCAGGAATATCTCGATTTCCTTGCCATCCTCCTTATCCTTATCTTCAATGCGATCCTCGGATTCGTCCAGGAATGGCAGGCGGAGAGGGCTATTGAGGCCCTGAAGCAGATGCTCGGGCTGAAAACGGTCGCCTACCGGGATGGCCAGGAACGGGAGATAGAAGCCACCCTTCTCGTGCCGGGTGACGTGGTGGTGCTGAAGACCGGATCCAGAGTCCCTGCGGACCTGGTGGTTCTCTCCTCTGCAACCCTGCGTGTTGACGAAGCAGCCCTGACCGGGGAATCGGTGCCTCAGGATAAGGAGGCCGGTAGATGTGATCCGGACACCCCGCTCCTGGAATGCAGCAATCTGCTGTTCATGGGAACTACCATCGTGAACGGCCACGGGGAAGGAGTGGTGATTACGACCGGGATGGAGACCGAGTTCGGAAAGATCGCTGGCATGACCCAGGCGATCAGCGTAGAACAGACCTCCCTTGCCCGGAAGATGGACCAACTGGGGAAGAACCTCGGTATAATGACCCTCGGAGTTGCAGCGCTGGTGGTTATCATCGGCGTTCTCGAGCTGCGGGATCTGCTGGAGATGTTCCTGATCGGGGTATCCCTCGCCGTGGCGGTGATCCCGGAGGGTCTCCCTGCCGTGGTCACACTGTCTCTGGCCATCGGACTCAAGCGTCTCTACCGGAAAAAGTGCCTGGTTCGCCATCTCGCCGCGTCTGAAACCCTGGGGTCGGTCTCTGTGATCTGCACCGATAAGACCGGAACATTGACCAGGAACGAGATGATGGTCCAGAGAGTTGTCCTTCCCGGGACCATCCTTGAAATTACCGGATCGGGTTATCTACCGGAGGGAAGGTTCATCCTTGAGGGAGAGGAGATCGATCCCCACAGTCATCCCGGCCTCCTGGCCTTCCTGAAGGCCGCTTATCTTTCCAGCACCTCCCGGCTGGTGATGCAGGAGGACCAGTACCAGATCATCGGTTCACCTACCGAGGGTGCGCTCGTCGTGGCGGCTGCAAAGGCGGGAATCGCAGAGATCCCGGAAGATCCTCGTCCCCAACAGGAGTTCTCCTTCGATTCCTCGCGAAAAAGGATGACCGTAATCTATCATGGGGAAGCAGGAGAAGTAGCCTATGTAAAGGGGGCCCCGGAAGTCATTCTCGAGCGATCCTCTCATATGCTTGTTA
>JAJRCO010000019.1 GCA_028678905.1 Methanomicrobiales archaeon | reverse complement strand
GGGCAGGCTTTGGTGCAGATGCCGCATTCGATGCAGGCATCGTCCACCTCCAGGTAGGCATCGATGAGTTCAAGAGCACCCTGTGGGCAGACCGACACACAGGCACCGCAGTATCCGCAGATCTCCCTATGAATTTTCAGCATTATGATCAGTTGTGGGGTGAATCCCATAATCCTTGCTTTTGAGCAAAAAAGTACCATAGCGGCCACCCCCGCCCGGACAGATCCCGATCTCGCCGGAACGGAGCGACCGGATGGACTCCGCGACTCCCTCATCAAGAGATCGGATCTCGCTGACCGGAGTCTCCATCAGGATCGCGATCTCATTTCCAAAAGTCTCGACTAGCCGGTCGTAGAGCGCACGACACCGCCTGGTGTAGGGTGAAGAGGTGCCTAGTTCCTGCTGGATGATCTCTCCCAGGGATGTGCGGTGATAATACGGGGGGCGGGAGCCGGGCGGAACCGTCGATAATTCCTGCACCCGGTCGGACACTCCCTTCTTGATACGCCCACCATCGTCAGGACATCGCCATCGGAGCGCCAACGCCTCCTCCCGGGAATACTGGTGGTAACAGCGGCTGCATGCGGTGCGGTTGTATTTTCCGATCCCGGGGAAGAGGCCTGCATTGTACTCGATCCGTCCCCTGGAGATACTCTCTAAGATGGCGGGGGCAGTCAGCCGGGCGACCCGCAGCCGGTTCCACTCCCGTCCTATTTTCACCGTTTCAGCACTGTGGGCATCGGAATTGGATAGAAAGGTGACGGTCGCGAGATCCGGGATTCCCGCCGCATAGCCGCTATCCGCGCTCAGGCCCAGCTCCAGGAAGTCCGGCTCTTCCCCGCCATAGCAATCCTGGATATGGTCGAAGCGGGCGAAGAGTGAGGTCCAGGGAGTGAACGCATGGGCAGGTCCGATCAGTCCGCCCTGGCGATGCACTTCCCGGGCGATCACTTCGCCAGTGGCGGCAATGTGCGGGCGGCCAGATGTAAGGATATTTTTGCTGTGTGGGGAAAGAGTCACGGCGAGATCCGCACTGGACGAAAAATCCGAAAGAAGGATCAGATGATGGATACGGTGCTCATCCTCAACCTCTGCGGTGGGGAGAAGGAGAAAGTCGTCCCGTTCTTCGATATGCCGGCACCGCTCTCTCCATATCGGGTGCAGCGCATCCCCGCTTCCCATCACCTGGAGCCCCTTCCGCATACAGGCTGAATACAGCTGCTCCAGATCCATGGTCCGGGAGGTCCCGATGGAGAAAGGGGAGTGAATGTGCAGATCGGCATTGACGAGCATTTTACCCGATGTACACGAGGTCTTCGCTACTCTTGCGGCGCTCGTATTCTCGCTCCGACTCTTCTTTCAGCCCCTGGACGAATTGCTCCATCTCCCGGGCACGGTCGGAAAGGCGGGTGGGATCCACCTCGATGTGCAGCAGGCGGCAGAGGACGGATAGGAGCTTCTTTGCACTGAGGGGGTCCACCAGATATCCGCTGGTCTCGCCCATCAGACAGATTCCCTCCATCCCCCGACTCTTTCCCATTCCGAGGAGGAGACCGGAGGTGCCGACGATACCCATGCCACCTTCACTGGAGAAACTCCCGCCGGCATCCTGCACCTCCTGTTTCAGTTCCTCTCTATTTACTGCGGCAAACACCTGAGGATCATCCACAAAATGCCCCACTCCGTACCCTCCCAGCGTGTACAGCCTGCGGACCGCAAAACGTTCTGCGATATCCAGGTAGGTACCAGCCATCCTGTAATGCCCTTCGCCGCTCGCACTCTGTGCGTCCCCCACCAGGAAGAGCAGGTTAGTCTCCCCACGGAAGAGATATACCTCGTTGTCCAGCAGCCGGGCGATTCCCTGTTCGTCCACCAGCACCTGAGGTGGGAAGTACACGGAATGGATCTCGGCCACCAGCTCCGCACCTATCTCCTCGATCATGTATTCGGCGACCAGTTTTCCGACCTGGCCAATGCCCGGAAGCCCCTCAATGAATACCGGGGCCTCCACAACCTCTTCTGCAAGGTAGGTTACGGTGATATCGTCGATAATCTCACCCCCCGGTATCTCCAGAAACGGTCCTGGGGAGAATAGCGCGGAGGGTGGGCCAACCGGGTTGCCGACCCGCAGAGCGGACAGATGGGGTGCAGGGTATAGGTCCCGTCATACGGGCAGCGTCTGATATAGGCTCTCATGCGGCTTTCGTTTTGGGTTTTCTGCTGAATTTCCCTGTTCCGCCGGCCTTCTCCATGACCCGGATCGCTGCGGTCGCTGCCTTCTCGATGGCCTTCTCCGCCTGTTTGTAATCGGGGGCCGTTACCTTGATGCGATAGGTAGGTGCCCCGACGTAGATCAGGTCGATATCCACATCCGGTATCTTGGGCTGGGCGCTGCGGAGTGCCCGGCGGATAATATTTACCCCCTCTGGCTTGGTGGAGGTGAGATCCAGGAATCCACTGATGGTAACTCGGGGGATACGCACATTGGTCCGAGCACTTTCCATCAGGGTCTGAGAGACTGCTGGGGGAAACGGGAGGCCTTTCAGCGCATCTTCTCCGTGCACCACCGCGTCTTCAAAAAAAGAGTAAAGGAATCCGTATTTCTGGTAGATAGTATTTTCGATCTCTGCGGAGGGAAATCCGGTAGACTGGCTGACAAATTCGATCCACTTCTTCCCCTTCTGCTCGTTCTTCCATTCCCGGATCTTCTCCCGCCTCTGGTGATCGTTTACATCCTTGAGCGAGAGATCGATATGGCCCCGTGAGGGATCCACATGGATAACCTTGCAGACCACTTTCTGGCCTTCCCGGATGAAATCCCGGATATATTTTACCCATCCGGTGGCCACTTCCGAGATCGGGATCAGGCCCTGGCGCCCTTCATACTCGTCCAATTTGACGAAGGCGACGAAGTCTTTCACATTCGCGACGGTACAGACGACCAATTCACCTTCCGCGGGCCAATCCCTTTCGTTCATCGTATCTCCTTTAGGTAAGCTCGGCGATTTTCTCTGCCTTCAGGGAGATTTTTCCCCCGGTCGGCTCCGCGAGCACTCGTCCGCAGACCACACAGTCCACCACGGTGCTCGCCTTTTCGAAGATGATCTGCTCGTTCTCGCAATCCGGGCATTTCACCCGAAAGAATTTGCTGCGGTTTGCCCTCTTCGCACGCACCATGCTCGGTCACTCCGTAAGTTCGAATTTACCGGCCCGGAATCCCGCCCGCAGGTGTGCTTTTTTGCACACGGTGCAACGGTACCGGACATTGATCTTTTTGGTGGGCTTATCCCCTCCGGGAACTTTGCTGAATTTGCCCCGGTTGCCCACTGCTCCCCGCCGGGCTTTCTGGCGGTCGATCCAGTTCAGACCGCGGGTCTTGCCCTTCTTGACCTTTTCCACCTCATGGATCTGGTGGGTCCGGCAGAACGGACAGTAGGTCCTGAATTTAACTGGCATTTTCATAAAATAAATACCTCTCGGGAAATCAAACGAATACCATAATAATCAGCCGGGCTTTATATTTAAGGCTATGTTGTGGTCGCACAGCACCTCGGCATTGATGCGGGGAAGGGTCACCACGTCCTCCTTTTTCAGGGTATAGATCCGCCCATCCACTCCCAGGAAAGCCTCTACATCCGCCAGCATGCGTACGACCATCTGTCCGTTTTCCGGTAGTGGAGTATCCTCCTTTTCCGTTATCTCTTCTGTGGCCGGAGTGACGACGGGACCGGTCCTTCCTTCGGTGGTGGTGCAGCGGCAGTCTTCCAGTGCGGAAAGGATGATCCGGTACATCTCCCGCTCCGGTGGGATCATCTTCTTGGTCTCTTCCCGATCCACCGGGGTCTCCATGCGAGCTCCGGCCAGGGCAAGGATCTTACGGGACCGGATCTGAAACAGCTCCCGAATGGTCTCCCGCAGGGAGTGGATCTCCTCGATGAGGGTCCGGGTCTCCTCGCTCAGGGGATCTTTCGCTTCATACACATGTTCCTGGAGCTCTCTCAGGTACTTTCGGGCGGCCTCGTAGGTATCCGGGGAGATCTCGCTCAATCGTGCCGATTCACGCTCGTTCAGGATGATATTTCGCAGATTGTCCAGATGCATCAGGAACCTCCGGCAATCTCTGCCATCGTCCGGCAGCAGAGGAAGATGGCCAGCGCTTCAGGAACGGTAGTGATCTTGCCTTTTTCGATGATATAGCTATTTCCCAGCATCTGGATGGTGAGTGATACTGATGGTTCCACCGGTACACCCCGATCCCCAAACACCACCGCATCGATCAGGGGGTCGAAGTCACCAAGATCCCTGATCGCTAGTGGGGTGACCCGCAACCCGCTTCCACCGTGCAGAGAGCTGGGCATCCGGATAAGGCGCTTGGTGTCTGTGGTCACCGGCTCGTCGGCGAGGGCTCCCCGCTCCCGGATCTGCCCCAACAACTCCGGGTTCTCATCGGTGAGTAGCAGCCGGAGGGTACGATCTCGCAGGAGCCCTCCGATCTGACCCTGGCGAAGGGATCCGAGGTGTTCTTCAATCCTCTCCCGAAAATAAGCTGCCGCTTTCTTTCCTGTTCCTCTTGTGGTCAGATGTTCCTCTGCCTGCTCCAGGGGGAGTGACTTCAGCCACTCCAGGTACGCACGCAGCGCCTCCCGGTATCGGAGGCGCCATCCGGTCGTCTCACCCCTCTTCTTCTCAAGCATTGCCTTTGCATCGATGCCGGTGCCACAGACATAATCGATCATCTCACGCCGTTCCTGGCTTCCCCATTGCCGCACCGAGGGGTCACGAATGTGGATATGATAACCCCGCCCGCCGGAAAAGACCACCTGGAGGTGCCGGGGATCAAAACCCAGCTCACCGGTGATCATATCTAGCAGTTTCAGGGTCTCCTCCTTCACCCGAGCGAGCATCAGGTGGTAAGGCCCCCGCATCAGGTGATCGGCGTCCAGATCGAAGATCAGGTCGGCCCCTGTCCATCCCTTCTCCGCCATGGTGGGTGCGCCCGGACGGGCGTAATAAGCTGCTGAGTGGAACGCATGGGCGGGGACCACTGCCCTCAGATAATCCTCGAGCTCCCGTGATCCTCCAAACGACATATGCCGGCACATCCGGATCTCCGGGTAGGCTGGATCAAAGAAGATGAACCCCCACTCCCGTTCATCCAGGGAGGGAGGCGGAATCACATACCCTCTCTGGAAATATTCATAAAAGCACTGCCGGAGGAAGGCGAGGGTGGCGGGCTTCATGGGATCCGTTTCTCCATATAAGGTCCCCTGCGGAGATAACCATGTTTCCGATAGTAGGGTCGTACGCCGATACCGCTGAGTACGGCCATACGGGAATAACCTCCTGCCGCCGCTTTCTCCTCCGCGAACTCCAGCAGCTCTTCCCCGAACTTGCGGTGCTGCCACGCTGATTTCCGAGGGGCGCTGCCGACCGGAACCATCTCTCCATAGACGTGGAGTTCACGAAGGAGTGCACACCCCTGCAGCTCTGGAGCGAATGAACTGCCCGGAAAGCGGAGTCGGGCAAATCCGATCAGGGAGGACCCTGAAACCGTGGATAGGAAATACTCCTCTCCTCCGCAACAGGAGTACCGGGTATCTCGTAGCTCCGGCTCCCCTCCGGAGTCACACCGTCCTGCCTCGCGGCAGCGGATGCAGCGGCACGATCTGCCCCGTTCTCGGAGCCGCTCCTGTACCAGCTGGCGAAAATTGCTGTGCCGGGAACCGGCGACGATCAGTCTGGCCGGGATGTCCCGCTGGATCCTCTGAAGGCGGAGGTACTCGGGAAGGAAGGATTTCGCCTCCGCGATGAGGTCTACCAGCTCTTCCTCCCGGTACGGCCGGTACTTGCCCTCCTGCCAGAGGCGCTCGATCTCCGAACCTGGGGTGACCAGAGTGGGATAGATCTTGAGGAAATCGGGCCGGAAAGAAGGATTCTCAAATAGTTCTCGGAACATACCGCGGTCTTTTTCCAGGGTGCTGCCCGGCAGGTTGGGCATCATGTGGAAACCTACCTTAAGACCGGCATCGCGTAACAGGGTGTTGGCCTGGACGGTGTCTTCTACGGTACACCCGCGCCGGTTCAGGGAGAGAATGGCATCATCCAGGTGCTGTACTCCGAGCTCCACCTTGGTCACTCCCATAGTAACCATATGCGCGATCTCCTGGTGTCTGCACCAGTCCGGGCGGGTCTCGAAGGTAATGGCGATGCAGCGGACGGAGGAGGTCTCGTTTCTCTCCGCAAGGGTTTCCCAGGGAGAGATAAAATTCTCTTTCTCTCCCCCGTACTCGTTCATTGCCTGGATGCACCTCGCCACAAACTCCTCCTGGTAGGTAAACGGCCTGGCGGTCATGGTACCTCCCATGACGATCAGTTCGACCTTCCCCACCGGATGGCCGAGAGCCTCGTACTGTTCGAGACGGGCCTCCACCTGCTCATAGGGGTCGAACCTGTGCTGACGGGCGCGAAGCGCGGCCGGTTCTTCCCCGGTGTAACTCTGGGGAGAGTGGAAAGGATGATCCGGGCCTCCAGGACAGGGGAGGCATTTACCATGGGGGCAGGGAAACGGCGAGGTCATGACGGCGACTGGAGCAACCCCGGAGAGCGTGCGGGTGGGTTTGAGGAGAAGGACGTCCCGCAAAGCCTCCCGCTCCCCTATTCCGGCGGCGGCCAGAATCTCGGAATTCTTGGGGACGCGGGAAAATCCGTGCTTGCGGCAGACTTCAAGTTTGATTTGATGGAGATCGACAGTATCCCCTGCAGAAAAGATTCGGGAGATGATCTCCCGGTATACAATGCCCTCATCCATGGATTAGTGCTGAACCGCCACCTGCTCCGTGCGCACCTCAGGGGTGTAGCCTACCACGACTGCCGGTTGATGACTGTGGATATGTTGCACGATCTCTTCACCAAGGGTTAGAATAGCCTTCTTGTGCAGGACTTTGTTTTTATGGATGTGAACGGGGGAAACATACAGAGAAGAGTATTTTTCAGCAGAGATTTCTTCACCGGTTGCGTTCTCGTAATAACGCTTGATGTGTACCAGAAGCATATGCAGATGTAGCAACTCCTCCTTTTGCACGCTCTCACCTTATCCTACACACTACTATTTTTCGAGGATAGATATACTTTATTGGTGATCTTTATATTGACCGAACCACGAACCCTAGGGGGCATCCTGGGGTTTGCGATAGGAGATGCACTGGGTGCGCCGGTAGAAGGACTTCCCCCGCCCCCGGTGCCGGTGCGCGATATGACCGGGGGAGGTCCCTGTAACCGAAAGGCAGGCTGCGTCACCGATGATACCTGTCAGGCACTCGCAGTGGCCCGTTCCCTGATCGGCCGGGGAGGGTTCGATCCGGAGGACATCCTGCATGGTTTGCTTGAAATGTACCGGCGGGATCCGGGCTTTTATGGGCCGACCTCCACCGCGGTGTTCGAACAGATCCTCCGTGGGGTGCCTGGAGACCAGGCGGCACGTCGGGTACACGAAGCGAGGGGGAGTCGCAGCAACGGGAGCGTGATGCGGGGTCCCCCTCTGGGGCTGTATTTCCGTGACCCTGAGTACGTGAGGGAAGTGAGCCTGGCCTGTTCTCGCCTCACCCATCTCGATCCGGTCACTGGGGAGTGTTCCGCGATCGTAAATGTAATGGTTTCCCGCCTGGCACGCGGTTCCCTTCCTGAACATGCCCTACGCGATGCCCTCCTGATTTGCGGAAGCGACGAGGTGGTGGGCATGCTCTCGCGGTACTGGAGGTATCCGATCAAACCCTCTCTCGATGCGCTCCTAACCACTCACGCCGCCATATCGGTCTTCCTTTCTTCTCATTCCCTTGAAGAGGCGCTGATCGGTGCGGTGAACCGCGGGGGAGACACGGATACCGTGGGAGCTTTGACCGGAGTGCTCTCGGGTGCGCACTGGGGGTATGCGGCGATCCCGGTCCGATGGATAGAGGGATTGCAGGATGCAGCAGAGATCCGGCAGGTAGCGCACCGGTTGTGGATGACAGCCGAACAGTAATTTTTCGCCCAGGGCCCGCTCGCAACATCGTGACGCGCGGTGCAGGTAGACTTCCCCTTCTGCTCTTCCTGGTTCATCAGGACTGACCGGAGAAAAAGGGAGTTTTTTTTGGACCGGACACCGGAGATGTCTGTTCCTCTTTATACCGAAAGAATGAGTCACCTGTCAGAATACGTACAAAAAAAAGTGAAATCGCTCGTCGGGCTCAAACGGCTGCTTCCACAAAGCTAAAAAAAGATCCCCGGCAGAAGAACGCCATCTTTCTTAAGGAGGGCGCAACTCCACCAGTTTCAGAATCCGGCCTCGCTCGCAGACATCCGGGGCATTGCCCAAGACCTCTCCGATGACGTACCTCTCACCCTCTATGATGCCATCCGGGCTGCAGAGTTCATGGCTCCGGCACTCTATCTTTGAACAACCCGTGGTATAGTGGATGGTGGAATTCACGATGGCCATATCCGCATTTACCAGGGCGACGAGCGGGGATTCGATTACGTCCACCGCACAGGCGCCGTCCCGGTGCACCGGACAGTCGTGCCGTGAGGCGCTGCGCACCGCCATGATCCGGTAACGCCTTCCCGCCTGGAGGTTGTGACAGGCCTTGCGGACCTTGCAGTTCTCGCACTCGGGAAGAGGACCCTGGTAGACGAACTCCAGACCCGGCCTGGCCAGGTGTGTTCCGATGAGGGTGATCTTGGTCTTGGTCATGATCAGTCCTGATACAACATCCGGATGAGTTCCCGTGCCGATTCGCGGGTGAGTCCCATATCGAGGATAGTGAACCGCTCCGGACGTACATCTTTTGCCGCCAGCAGCGCATCCGCGGCCGTTTCGTCATCCACCCCGATTTCACGGGGGGTCACCGGTGCACCTATGATGTGCAGTGCCCTGCGGATAGCTCTCCAATCGCCACCATGCAGGTACATGGTGATGATAGTGCCGATCCCACACTTCTCCCCGTGCAATCCTCTTCCAGGTGCAAGCCTGTCCAGTGCATGGCTGAACTTGTGTTCCCCCCCGCTTCCGGGGCGGGACGAGCCGGCGATGCTCATGGCCACCCCGGACGATACCAGGGCCTTGGTGACGATCCAGGCGCTCTCCTCCTGGTTCGGTTTAATCAGATCTGCATTCTTCATCAGCAGCTCAGCGGTCATCCGGGAGAGCCCCATCGCGTACTCGCTCACCGCCTCGTTGCGCAGCCGATGGGCAAACTCCCAGTCCAGGGTGGCGGTCGAATTGGAGATGATATCGGCGCAGCCGGAGGCAAGGAGGCGGTGTGGTGCCTCGGCAATGATGGAGGTGTCTGCGATCAGGGCGAGAGGAGGCTGTGCCTGGAGAGAGACGCTGCCCTCCCCGGTGGGGACCGAAGCCCGGGCGGAGGCGATACCATCGTGGGATGCGGCGGTAGGAATGCTGATGAACGGTTTATCCAGGTTGTAGGACGCGATCTTGGCCGTGTCGATGACCCGACCTCCTCCCACACCAATCAGGAAGGCCGCCTCCCGGGCCGCCTCCTCGGTCTGTGCAATCACCTCGGTAGAGATCTGCTCAGTGATCAGGGTGGAAGTGTGATAGCGGGACTTCATCAGACCTTCCACCCGGCGGCCAACCCGCTCCATGGTGGTGTGACCGGACAGAATCAGGACGGATCTGCCGAGGCCCAGGTCTGCACAGACCGCGGGCAGCTGATCCAGAACATCATGGCCGATCACCACGTCCCGTGGCAGCTGCATCCACTTAGATTTGTCAAATTTCTTCCGTTTCAGGACCGCTCCGCCCTCATCCCTCACCGCATCACTCATGTTCTCTCTGATTCTCTCTGAGTGTACAGCTACAAATATTTACGGCCTTTCCGCACCAACCGGAAGTGTTAGGACAAGTGCATAAATGGATATTTCCCCCCTGCGTGAATTTATCTACCGGTATTACATCGATCCCATCCGGTATGGTCAAGCCTATACTCTAGTGGACACCCTCACCTATGCGATCATTCTGATCGTGGCGGTGTTCCTGATCTACCGATCCTTAAAAAGGGCCGGCATCCAGGTCGACGAGAAACTGGTGTATGCGACCCTTCCCTTTGTGCTGTTCGGAGGTCTGCTCCGGGTGGTGGAAGACACCGGGATGATCCAGTCCGATCTCCACTTCCTGTTGGTCACCCCCCTGATTTTTTTCGTGGTGTCTCTGGTGGCCGCCACCACCCTTTTCCTCTCATCGCTCCTGGAGAGGAGGGGTCTGGTGAAGGAGTACTACCGGTTGTACGGGGGGATCGGCGTAGCGGCGGCGACCTTCACCGGGGGGGTGCTCTTGTATTTCGGTCTGGTGTCGACCACCATCGGGATCGCCGAGCTAGGCATTATCCTCGGGCTGGCCACCACAACCTCATTCCTGTTGTGGGGAGGACTTCGCTATCTGGCAGGTTGGAAGTTTGTCTCCTATCCGCTGTATATATTCCTGATCTTCGGGCATATGCTGGATGCGAGTGCGACCAGTTATGGAATCGATCTCCATACCATCCCCTATATGGAGGTGCATGTGGTTGGCTCCACCCTGATCGCGCTGACCGGCACCGCCTTTTCTATGTTCCTTCTCAAGCTTGCGGTGATTATCCCCGCCGTTTATATTCTGGAACAATATAAAAAGGAAGGTAACAGAGAGCTCTGGTTTATCATCGTGCTCTGCATGATTGTGCTCGGGCTCGCACCAGGTATTCGCGACCTGGGAAGAATGGTGCTCTATGTTTAAACGAACCCTGGGACCTTCCCTTGCCACTGTAATTGTGGTATTTGTCATCGCTCTATCCCTTGGATTTGTGGCGGTTTCTGCGAATGAAGAGGCCGGAACAGCCCTGATGGACTTCTTGCGTAACGAGATCTTTGCTGACGTGGGTGACGGAGGTAGCTTCGCGCTCTTCGCCAAGATCTTCCTTAACAATCTGGAGGCTTGTGTCCTCCTGTTCCTGGGCGGTGCCTCCCTGGGGTTGATGACCCTGCTGATCATTTCGTTGAACGGGATGGTGATCGGGGGTGTTATAGGGATCGTAGGAACCGAACGTGGCCTTCTCTTCATGGCCGCGGCCATTCTACCGCACGGGATCTTTGAAATCCCCGCATTCATCATCTCGGGAGCTCTAGGTCTTTCCCTCGCCCATGCACTCTGGGACGAATTCAAAGGGATGGGGGATGCGGCTACCGCAGGTGGGCACCTGGGCCGGACATTTCTACGGTTTGTTGTCCCGCTCGTTATCGTCGCTGCAGCAATCGAGGTCTTCATCACCCCTCAGGTGATCTCCCTGATTGCCGTAGGAAGCACGTAGTCCGGTCGGTGCGAAATGAGACTCCTGCAGGAGATGCCTTTTATATACGCACGAAAACAAATAATTCAGGTCAGTTCACGGAATTGGAAAGAAATACATCGATGTTTATGCGGAATGCAGCATAATCCGTTTTACAGGAGCTATCATGGAGCAGGACACCGGTACACTACCTCCGAAGAAGACATTCAGTGAGTGGTACAACGAACTGCTGTGGAGAGCGGAGATCATGGATGTTCGCTACCCGGTGAAGGGGTTGTACGTCTGGTATCCGCACGGATTTGCGATGCGCAGGGCCGTCTATGGAATCCTGCGTGAGATTATGGACCGCGAGCATAAGGAGGCACTCTTTCCGCTGCTCATCCCCGCCACCGAGTTCATGAAGGAGGCCGAGCATATCAAGGGTTTCGAGGATGAGGTCTACTGGGTGACTCGAGGAGGCCTGAGCGATCTTGATATTCCATTAGCGCTCCGACCCACCAGCGAGACGGCGATCTACCCTATGTACGCTCTCTGGATCCGATCTCACGCCGACCTTCCCCTGAAAATCTACCAGGTGGTGAACAGTTTCCGGTACGAAACCAAACATACCCGTCCCCTGATTCGGCTGCGCGAGATCACCTCTTTTAAAGAGGCTCACACAGTTCACGCCACGTGGGAAGAGGCGGAGGAGCAGGTGCGGAACGCGATCGTGCTGTACCGGGAATTCTATGAGCGGTTATGTGTGCCCGTTCTGGTATCCCGTCGACCGGACTGGGACAAATTTCCGGGTGCGGATTATACCATCGCCGTGGATACCGTGATGCCGGACGGGAAGACCCTCCAGATCGGCACTGCCCATCACCTGGGAGATCATTTCTCCCGCACCTTCCAGATCCAGTTCGAGGATCTCTCCGGTGAACAGAAATTTGCCCAGCAGACCTGTTACGGCATATCCGAACGATCGATTGCCGCCCTGATTAGTATCCACGGCGACGATCGGGGATTGGTCCTGCCTCCCTGTGTGGCGCCGGTGCAGATAGTCGTGGTGCCGGTTATCGTGGGGAAGAGAAGAGAGGAGATCCTCTCCCACGCGGCCTCACTAGCCCAGGATCTGTCCGGAGTGGGATATCGCATTGAGGTGGATACCCGGGATCTCCGGCCAGGAGCGAAATACTACTACTGGGAGATGCGGGGTGTGCCCCTCCGCCTGGAGATTGGCCCGCGCGATATCGATGCCAGGGCGGTGATCGCGGTGACCCGCGATGGTGAAAAAAGCGCGCTCAGGCGGGAAAATCTCGCCGATCAAGTGAGAGAAGTGTACGCCCGGTTCGAATCGCGGCTTCGTGCAAAAGCGAAAGAACGTATAGAAGCCCAGATCAGCCGCGTACAGTCATCCTCCGACATCCCCGCCGCCATGGAGACTGGGGTCGCGATCATTCCCTGGTGTGGAGAGATCGGATGTGCAGAGGCATTGGCCCGTTTGTCAGGCGGTGACGTGCTGGGCCTGCTCACCGACTCCGGAAGGGTCGGGAACAAAGAGGAACAATGCATCATCTGCGGAAAACCGGCCGCACCCGCTTTGCTCGGGCGGGCGTACTGAAAATCCGGAAGAACGGGTGTTTTGAACTAGCTCCGCATTCAGAGATAAGACGAAAAGTTCCTCTTGGAAATCATGATCCAGTGCAGAATTCCCCTGGCGAAAGGAATCATCGGGTCATCTGTTGTGCTTTTTATTTAACCGGAATTCTTCACCGAAATTCCCTGCCGGGTTTGGCGAAAAATGAGCGATTCAGCAGGCCGGACAGTGGTACTCGGTCCGGAATCCCGGCTGGCTGAGGTTTCCACGGATGATCTTCTTCCCTCCGCGGACGAAGAAGGACCGGCAATTGGTGCACCGCTTGGGCAGAAGCGCTTCCATCCATCCCATAGGTACCTCGAGCTGGTACTCCATTTTCTGCGGGTTGGGGTACGTAGTGCCACATTCCTCAATCTGGGAGATGAGCTGCATGATCTGGACCGGGTTCACGCCCAGTGCATCGAATTTCCGGAAGACGAAGTAATGGAAAATAATCCAGGCGAGGTCGGAACGCTCGATGACCTCTTCAAACTCCTGGGCCTCTTCATCTTCTTCCATCACACATCCGCACAGGGGGCAGTGACCACCTACCAGCTCATCGACGAAGACTTTCTCCAGGCAGCCGGGGCAGATGATATGACGTGCGTTCACCCGTACAGTCATGATTAGAACTCCTTTCCTCGCCCGGTACGTGATGCCGGACCATTCCAGAGACGTGAATATCGCCGGAACAAATTGCGTTTGGTAATAGGTTGGATCATCTATTAAAAGTATAGGTTATACCGGTGTGAATGCCAAATCGGAAGATTTTAATGGGAGATTTGACCCACGAGATATTTTTTTGCCAGGTGATTCCGACTGCCGTAATCCGGACTTTTTCCGTGTTTCTTCCCTGTCTTTACCCGTCAGCCGAAAGATCCATTCCGGGTGAAGGTTCCGTCCAGTGAACGAGGGGCAAGAGAAGGATATCGGTCTCTATCGGTCTGACGGAAAAATAAAAAAAAAGGTATCCTTGAATTATTCTCTCTTTCCGAGGCCGTGATCGAACATCAGAAGAGCGGGACCATCCGATCCGATCATGCGCAGTTGCAGCACGATAGTGTTCGTCTGTACCTCTTCTTCCACCTGCTCCTTGACAAACCACTGGAGCATGTTGTTGGTCGCATGATCCTGCTCTTTCACAGAGAGGTTCACCAGCTCCCCGATCCAGGCGGTCACTTTCTGTTCGTGCTTGTAGGTCTCCTCGAAGGCCTTCAGGGGAGAATCCCATTTCAAAGGCGGAGCATCGATAGCAGCGAGTTTGACGGCAGCTCCTCTCTCTCCCAGGTGCTTGTAGAATTTCATACCGTGCTCCCACTCTTCTTTTGCCTGGATTGCCATCCATTTGGCAAAGCCGCGAAGAGCGAGCGATTCGAAATACGCGGACATGGAGAGGTACAGATACGAGGAATAGAATTCCCGGTTCATCTGCTTGTTTAAGGCGTCCTGAACGTTCTCTTTCATCATGGGCATCACCATTGTGTAAAGGAAAAGGTAGGTTTTAAGGATTTCTCTCATCCTGCCACATCAGAGATGCTCTTCCAGCACCCGGCGGATGATCTCTTCCCGTTCCCGGTCTGAGACCTTCATCACCGTGATCCGGTCATTGAATGTGGGTGCTTCTTTGCGATAGTACGTGCCCAGGCCGATTGGTGCTTTGTTGTTGTAATCCCACTCCCGCAGCCTCTTGATCACCTCTTCGTAGGATTCTCCCGGCTGCTCCTTTACCTCATACACCAGCGAATCGTACATCGAATGGACGTCATAGTAGGTGGCGCAGATCTGGAGAACATCCAGGAAAGAGAATCCCTTGTGCAAGATCGCGTCCTTCAGCAGGGGGCGGAGCAGTTTAAGGTTCTTGGTGTAACCACGCCCGATATAGGTGGCCCCGCTAGTGAGCATCAGTTCCAGGGGGTTCAAGGGATATTCCAACGTCCCGGCCGGTGTGGAACGTCCTTTAAATCCCAGAGGAGAGGTGGGGGTGTACTGTCCGGTGGTGAGCCCGTACACCCGGTTGTTGTGTACCACCACCGTGATGTCAATGTTGCGTTTAGCCCCGAAGATGAGGTGATCAAGCCCCTCGGCATAGGCATCGCCGTCACCGACACAGCAGATGACATGGAGGTCGGGCCGGGCAATCTTGATGCCGGTGGCGACCGGGATTGCTCTCCCGTGGATGGCGTAGAAGCTGTTCACGTCCAGGTAATCGGCGATCTTGGCATGGCACCCGATACCGGTGACGAGCACAAACTTTTCGAGGGATATTCCCTCTTTCTGCAGTTCCTGGAACACATCGCGGAATGCGTATTCAAGGGCAAAGTTACCGCACCCCGGGCACCAGGTATTTGGTGCATCGGTGATCAGCGGGCGTTCGGTCATGGCAGCACCCCCTTCACCCGGTTCTCCAGTTCCTCCACCGTAAACGGCCGGCCGTCATATTTGTGGATCTGCTCGTGAACGGCAAACCCGTACTGGCGCATCATCGCGGCGAGCTGCCCGGTGGCGTTGTTCTCCACGAGTATCACCCGGCTCGTTCCTTCCAGCGCCCTCCTCAGGGAATCGACCGGAAACGGCCAGAGCACCACCGGCTGCACCATCCGCAGGCCCAGATGTTCCGCCACCTCCTGGCATACTCCTTTGTTCGAGCCCCAGCATACGAGGGCAACCACTGCCCCTGAGGAACCGGATTGGTTTACCGTATCGTAGCTGACCAGCTCCTGGTCCAGCCCCTGTAGCTTGCGCAGCAGTTTCTCCTGCATAGGTGCGACGATTCCCGGATCCTCGGTGGTGATCCCCCGCGGGTCATGGTAGTACCCGTTCACCTTCACCACTGCCTTTTCCCTGCCGTATTCTGTGAGGGGGGACACTCCTGATTCGGTGAAGGCATAACGCCGGTAGGGAAGGGTTCCGTCCCAGCGGGGAGAATCTTCGACCGGTACCTTGCGGATCTCATCGATCGTGAAGCTGTACCCTCCCTCAGAGAGAGTCTTATCGGTGAGAATAAACGCCGGGATCTGGAACTTCCAGGCCAGGTTCAGGGCGACGGTGGACCAGTAGAAGGCTTCGTTCGCGTCGCCCGGCGCCACGATGAACCGGGAAAATTCCCCCTGGCCGGCGTGACGCAGGAAATGGTACTCTGTCTGACCGGTATAGGTGGGGAGACCGGTACTCGGTCCGGTGCGCTGCCCCATCATGATCACAATCGGCGTCTCGGACATGCCGGCGAGGCTCAACCCCTCCGACATCAGGCAGAACCCACCCCCGGAGGTGCCGACCCCGACTCTCTCGCCCGCCGCTGCAAAGCCAAGCGCCATGTTCATCACTGCGATCTCATTTTCGGGATGAATCACCTTCAGCCCTACCTTATCCGACATTTCCGCAAGAAAATGAAGGAGCGAGGAGGAGGGGGTCATGGGATAAGCGACCCAGGTGGTAAGCCCTCCCTGGATCAGCCCTAGACCGATCGCCTCGTTGCCAGTTATGAAAGGAAGGGCGGAACGGCCGAGATCGTGGAGTTTCTGATGCTCCTGGGCTGCATCGAATCCACCTCTGGCCACCGCGAGGTTGATTTCCAGCACTTTGGGGGGGATATCTCTGTGCAGCACCTCTTCCAGGATTCCCCACTCGATCCCTACCGCTTTGCAGAACGCCCCAATAATGCCGGAATTCGCGGTGATAGACGGTGCCTTGTTCTGCTCAATGATCTGTTTAAGAGGGATGGCCATGCCCTCTCCTTTCGCATAGTATGCATCGTAGATCAGCAGTCCTCCGGGCAAAATCTTATCCCTATGGAAATCGACAGTATCCTGGTTCAGCGCAAGGACTATATCCATTCCGGCCCGATGACCCGCGATCTTCTGCTCCGACCCCCGGATCACACTGAAATTGTGCCCTCCCCGGATCAATGAGGGATAATCGTAATACATATAGACACGGTACCCCAGGCGTCCCATGAGGTGGGCGAGGATCTGTCCCGCTTTATTCAGACCCTCCCCCGCCTTTCCCCCTATGAGGACGGAAAAATCGTTCATATGATCCGTCCTCTAACCACTCTTATTATATAAATCTGCATCGGTATAGGAGGGGGGAATGGATGGAGGCGGGTTTGGAGCCACCGCCGGGGAAATCTCTCTCCTTTCGGCGTCCACTAAGACGACAGTTTCCGGTTATTCGTGAAGGGCAAGGCTATGGGTACCGGCATCCGCAAGCCCGCAGGACCACCCAATGTATTCAAATTGGGGTTCGATAACGAATTCCTCCCGTAGTGAATACTGTGGCATCAGTGGCGGATCGGATCAGGAAAATGGGGAGTGGTCAGGTTACGGTGAAGGTCCCGGTCATCACCGAGGGATGCACATCGCAGCGGAAGAAGTAATTGCCAGTTGATGAAGGAGCGGTGAAGGTATAGATGGTTTGTGAGACCCCGGTAATGATGGTGCCGCCGAAGATCTTGGTGGTCGCCTGCGAGTTGGTGTAGACCGCGAAGTTGTGGGGAACCCCCTGGTCCTGGTTGTCGAAGTGAACATTTACCGTTGACCCCGCGGGAACGGAAATGGTGCTCTTGTTAAATGCGGTGTTTTTTGCCTGGAGGTAAACGTCCACGGTGCCACCGGAGGGGGGAGTCGTAGTGGGAGGCACGGTGGTAGTGGAAGGAACCGTGGTAGTGGATGGAACTGTGGTGGTGGGAGGCGCGGTGGTCGGTGTCGGGGTAGGAGTTGGGCCGGGAGGCGCCGCACATCCCGCGATACATACCCCGAAAAGAACGACAGCTAATACCAGATACAGGATTACTTTTGTCATATGAGGGCACACAATACTGTTACATCTACATAAACCTTACCGTGTCCTCCTTCTGGCCAGGATGCAGAGCGGATCATCAGCCCCCAGTCCGTTATGGGAGAAACGGGCGCGAATACGACATCCTCCCCGGCAGTATTCGTAGGAAAGACAGGTGGTGCAGCCATCGCCGGCGGGACCGGTGAAGGATCGGGAAGAGTTCCCCCTTCCCTCCCAGAGGACGGAAAAAGGGGTCTTCCGCACATTCCCCAGGAGGAATTCAGGCGTTTGAGCGAACTGGCAGGGATACAGGTCTCCCCCCGGATCGATATTGGCAATCCGTTCCCCGGCACTGCAGCTGCATCCCTGGCGGCAGAGCAGGGCAGCTGCATGGCCGCAGCCAGGGGAGTGCTCATGCTCCAGGAAGGAGAGCAGATGAATACTGTCCTGAGGGGCATCTACGGTGAGGATCTCCAGGATTTCGGGATCGATCTCCCGGGCACGGGAGCAGAGTTCTCCAAGGATCTGGGTCGCTGCTTCCGCAGTGATCTGCTTCTTTCGGTACGCCGCAGAACCCCTCCCGCTGGGAACCAGCCAGTAGAGACAGAACCGGGGTACCGAGAGGCAGAGAGCCAGATCGATCAGAGGAGACACCTCATGCTGATTCTCTCTGGTCACCGTCATCCGAATCCCGCAGGGGATCTCTGCGGACACACAGGATCGCAATCCCTCCAGTGACTGTTCAAAACTGCCCGGGATTCCACGGATGCGGTCGTGGGTGGCCGCCGTAGCCCCATCCAGTGAGATTCCGACATACTCCACCCCCGCCTCCCGCAGCCGCCCCGCGATGTCCCTATCGATGAGGGTGCCATTGCTGGACAGTGCGGTCTTTATCCCTTTTTCCTGAGCATGGGCGAGGATCTCCCAGAGGTCCCCGCGGACCAGCGGCTCGCCACCTGAAATGATGAGAAGGGGGACATGTGCCGCACTCAGATCGTCAATGAGCGCGCAGCACTCGCTCGTAGAGAGCTCGTCCCAACTCTTATCACCTGCCCCTAGATAACAGTGGGAGCAGGCCAGGTTGCACTGACCGGTGATATTCCAGAATATGACCGGGTTCTTCATTTCCGAAAAAGCCAGATACTTCCCGGTTATCTCACCGCCCGGTTTGGTTCTCTGCTTGATCAAATCGCCAATGGTTCGTCTCCCGTGAATGATTCTGCTGAGGCGGATCACGAATCTATGACCTCCCCGACCCGCCCGGCGGGCGCCCTCTTGTATTCCTCTGTACTGAAGAGCACAACCTTCTCGGAGATGCCGGTGGCGGAAGCGAGTTCATCGATGTACTGTTCCACGGTGTTCGGATCATATCCGTGCAAAACGATATAGAGGTTGTACTCCCACCGCTGGGGAACGATCGCCCGCTCATAACAGTGGGTCACTTCCGGATGGGTGGCCATGATGCGGCCGATTTCTTCGACCCGTTCCGGGGGAACCTTCCAGGCTACCATGGCATTCACCTGGATGCCTAGCTCCCGCTGGTTGATACGGGCCGCGAACCGGCGGATGATCCCGCGGTCAAGCAGAGACTGGATGCAGGAGAGCAGTTTGTCACGTTCTATACCGATGGTCTTCGCCATTTCGCCGTATGGATCTTCAACCAGGGGTATTCCCTGCTGCAGGGCGTGGAGCACCGCCTGTTCTGTTCGGTCTATCATCGGCTCCTCCTCGCGCCGTTCCCGCCGATGCGGAAACGAACGTTGATTTTGAATCTTTTTCTGCGGGGAAGATCCAGGACATCTTCTCTCTCCAGTCCGGCCCGCCTGCATATCTCCTCGCGAACCCTGGTGAGTTCCTGAGGTGAAGAGGCAGTAAGAGTAAACCAGAGGTTGTAGGTATGATCTCTCTGGTAGTTGTGGGAGACTTCCTCATATGCATTGATGATAGCGGCGACTGTCTGGATCCGCTCTGGTGCCACCCGGAGAGCAATGAGAGAGGATGCTCCCAGTCCCACCTCACCGGGTTCGATTACCGGCCCGATGCCACGAAGGATGTGCGCGGCGCGAAGCCGGCGTATCCGTTGGAGGACCTCGGATCCCGTGATACCTACCTCTCCCCCAATAGAATCCCAAACCTTCTCGGTCAGGGGTATTCCATTCTGCATTCGATCTAACAGGGCTCGGTCCAGGGCATCTGGGCGATAGTTCATACCGCCTCCGGCTGATACAGGCAGGAGGGATCCTCAGCCAGGTAATTCCCCGCTGCCTCACTGGGTCTCAGCAGAACGCCGCAGGAATCGTGGTGCGAAAGGCTCGCCCCAAACGCCCGGGCCCGGCAACCCCGGCACACCTCTGCGTACGCACACTTCCCGCACCGGCCCTCCAGCAGCCGGAAATCCCGTAATTCCCGCAATACCGGCGCATCATCCCAGATCTCCTGGAAGGGCTGCTCCCGTACGGAGGCAAGCCGAACCGGCAGATAGGGGCAGGGGGTCACCTCCCCGCTGGGGTAAATGCGGCAGTACGTCAGACCGGCCATGCATCCCCGAGTGCCCGGTTCGGTTGGCGCACCTATCTGGCGTGCGATGCGGATGAACTGGGGTGCGCAGGTGGGCCGAACCGAGATAGCCTTGCCGGCGGTGTACTGGAGTACGGCCCGGATCATGCCTTCGTACTGGTCCGGAACAATATCGCCAACTCCTCTTCCCCGCCCGGCAGGAACGAGAAAAAAGAGTTGGAAGTCACGAGCCCCGAGCTGTTCCCCAAAGGCCAGGATGGATTCGATTTCGGTGTGGTTGAACGGGGTAACCGTGGCGTGGATCTGGACTGGTACTCCCGCTTCTCGGCAGGCCTTGATGCCCTGAATTGCCTTCTCCCAGGCTCCGGTCCTGCCCCGGAAGCGATCATGATCAGCAGGACGGACGGAGTCCAGACTGATGGCCACTTTGCGGATACCGACCTCTTTCAGCGCGTACGCCACCTCCTCGTTGATCAGGGTCCCGTTGGTTCCCATCGCTAGATGCAGTCCCTTTTTCGTCCCGTAGTGGGCGAGGTCAAAGAGATCGTCCCGCAGGAGGGGTTCACCTCCCGAAAGGATCAGGATGCGAGTGCCTGCCCGGGTTAACGCATCGATGAGGGATATTCCCTCCTCGTAGGAAAGTTCGTCTCCCCTGCCCGGAGTGCCCGCATCGAGGTAACAATGGACACAGCGCAGGTTGCAGCGGAAGGTGACGTTCCAGGATACTAAGGTGGGTACATATCCGTGCCTGCTTCCGGGGGTTGCGAGTGGAATAGTAACTCGTTCTGTCATGGTACTCCATCAACTATTTCGACAGTGCGGACCAGTTCTCGAAATCGCATAAGACAGGGTTAGAGTATTTATGGTTTTTCACTATTCTACAGCATCCGGAAGAGGCGGGGCGAGATCAGGAGGGTTGTCCCAAACAGAGCCGCCACAACGACGAGGGAGAGAACGATACCGGGGATGGGGAACGCCGATGAGAGGAGGACGTCCCGGAAGTAGTGGAAAGGAAGGAAAATCCCGGGGTCCAGCCTTCCCTCGATGTCTCTGAACAGCCCGGACAGACCCATCACTACCAGCACCGAAAGGATAGCAAAGAGATGCCCCTCCCCCGATGATCCCGCCGCCACGGCCACCATTCCTCCAATGGCGTTCGCCGCGAAGATGACCATGAAAAAGGTGAGGCCAAGCACGATCAGGGTGAATGGGTCGCGGGTCCGGGGAGCCGCGATCAGGAGGAGGGGAACCAGGAACTGAAGGCCATCGAACAGGGAATGGGTCAGGAGATACTCTCCGGTGAGGCGTGCCGGGGAAGCGGGAAGCACGGCCAGTCGGACCATCATACCACTTTCGCGGGCCCGGATCAGTCCCACCGCTGTGCCGAACACCCCGATGAAGATAAGGAGCAGGGTGAAGGCATCCGCCCGTACTGACTCCGGAACGTGGAGGAGCAGCAGCGGAGCAGTAAGCACCAGGGGAAGCACGAACTTGACCACACAGGAACGTCTCCTGCGGACCTGCTCGAGGATCTCCCTCTGCCAGAGCCGATCAGGACGCATCAGCTCCTCCTCCGAAGCGGAGCATGACATCGCCTAGATCCGGACGTTTGATGTCCAGTCCGATGAGTGAAGCGTGGGGGGTGATCTCTGCAAGAAGTGTGGGCAGGATGCGAGGGTCGTCACGGGCCAGGATCCGGATCCCGTAACTCCCGTTCTCCCTCACGGTCGCCTCGGACTGGGCGATCCCCGGCACTCCTTTCAGGAGATCAAAGGGGATCGGCCGGTCCAGCCGCATTTCCAGGATGGCATACCCGCCCAGCGATCCGATCAAGGCATCAGGAGTCTCCACCGCCAGGATCCGCCCTTTCCTCATCAATGCCACCCGATCGCAGAGCAGCCGGGCTTCGTGCACATCGTTCGTGGCCATGATGATGGACGACCCGGACTGTACCCGCTCCTGCAGGAGCTGATACAGGGACATGCGGGAGTGATAATCGAGGCCTAGGGAGGGTTCGTCGAGCAGGATCACCCGGGGATGGTGGGCCAGCGCCTCAATGAGGGCCAGTTTTCTTTTCATCCCATGGGAGTAGATGCCCACTAGATCGTCTCTTCTTTCCCAGAGATCTAGAGCGGTGAAAAAGTGCCTGAGCCGCGATTCGATTTCCGTATCCCCGACTTCGTAAGCACGGGCAAAAAACCACGCGTTTTCGAATCCGGTGAGGTGTTCGTAGTGGGGAGTCTGGTCGAATACCACTCCCATCTGGCGCAGGAGGGAAGAATCTTTTTTCTGCACCTGCCTCCCCAGCATGGAAATCGTTCCGCGGCTGGGAGCGATGAGTAAGGAGAGAATGCGCAGCAACGTCGATTTGCCTGAACCGTTGGATCCGAGCAGACCGAATATCTCTCCCGCTTCCACCGCAAAGCTGATCCCGTCTAGCGCCTGGAGAGCACCAAAATTCTTGCACACCCCTTGCACCACAATCGGAGTCATGTCACCGGAACTCCAGTGAGGTCCGTTCGGTGACCTTCACCATACCCGGAGGACTCGTCTCTTCCACCTCGTAGACCAGAATATGGTCACCTTTCTTGATCTCCTGGCCTATGATGCGGGACTTTACAATGTGACGGTGAAAGTCTGGGGCCAGTCTTTTGATCTTTCTTAATACGATGGTCTCCGCATCTCTGGTAACTGACGCTGTGGAATTCGGGGGTGGGGAGATCTGCATTCCAAATCTTCCGGCCACGACATTTACGGTGTCCGGGGTGATCTCCCCGAGTCCATTCTCCCGGCCGTACAGTTCTACCGCTTTTCTGGCCATTCCGCGGGCGAATTCTGGCACCTGTTCCATCGCCTTTTCCGCTGGAGGACTCCAGGAAAGAGTGGTCGCCTCCTGTCGGGGAACGGCGGGGACAGGTACTGTCTCTCTGAAGGGAGCCACCACCAGTAGGTTGGTATCGCAGATACGGGCGAGATTCAAGGTGTGGGAACCGATGGTAGAGATCCTTTCCCGATGCAGCCCCCATCTCCCTACGACGAGCAGCGCCGCCCTCTCCAGCATGGCATAATGGTGAAGCTGGGAGAAGACCTTGCCTTTCAGTACGTGGATGCGGACCTCTACCCCCTGTTCCGCGGCCAATGCCTTTCCCTGGAGGAGTTTTTCCTCGTACAGCTTCTCCAGACCGCGGTCGATGATCTCATCGTGCAGCTTCTCCTGGGCGGAAAAATTGAACTGCTCCTTCTTTTTCTCCGGCAGGGCATCAGCAATAGAGCGGAACACCCCCGAATGGAAGAATGGATCGAACACCGCAACCAGGTCTACCCGGGCCTGCTCCTGGCGGGCGATCTCCAGAGCCCGTGCCAGCGCTGCATAACTGTCCGTGCTCCCGTCTATCCCTACCACGATGGGTCGCCCCCTGAACTCCCAGGGTCTCCTGACCAGGAGCAGATCCGTGTCCCGAGCATAGAGGAGGATCCGTTCTGCCATGCTGCCCAGCCCAGATTCGGGAACCCGGCCATGGCCGCAGGAGCCCATCACCACCAGGTCCGGATGCTTGGTCCCGATGACCTGCAGGAACTCTACGTAATTTTTTCCTTCGGGCGTGATGCTCTCCCAGGATATGTTCTTATCCTTTGTGGCCTTTCGGAGAGCATCGAGATAGGCATCAGAAATGGTCTTCATTCCTTCTGAAATCAGACCGTCATGGGTCTGCCGCAGTTGGGTAAGTTTTTCTCCTTCCTGGTACTGTTCAGGCAACCCCGGCTCCATCTCTCCGAAGCGGGTATAGTGCATTCGGGCCGCATAGACGTGACATCCGAGCAGTTGTACATCCGTGCCGGCGGCGGCGACGTGGAAGGCGGTATCGGCGGCAAGATTGGAGGGTCCCGATCCATCCAGTGCGGTGAGAATACGATGGTACATGGTCTCCGATCACCCGATCGAACGGTAGATGTCCATCGATCATGATAAATCTGCTGGCAGCGGAAAAAGAACGCCCCTGGATCGAAGGCAGCGATACAGGGTAGTGGCGATGTTACGTCCCCCGAATCAACAGGGGCGTGATCTGTCGAGAAATTCTGCAGGGTGGTGCGATCTCAAAATAAAAATAACTTAAGCCGTGCTCGAACCGGAAATTATTGATTTAAAAATTAGAAAAGAGGAGATTAATCTCCGAGGATCCGCTCGGCCTCTTCGCGATAGGCGTCCATCACGTAGGGGATACCGCAGACCTTGGTGGCTTCTTCGGTCAGGGACATCAGGTCCTTGCGGGAGATGGTGTTGAGCGCGAAGTTCCTGCTTCCAGCCATGATCTGCTGGAGACCGGTGCGGAACCGGGACGCATAGGTGTAGATGCCCATGGCGCCGGTCGGGATCTCCTCGAACCGCTTTCCGTACTTCTCTTTCAGTTCCTCGTAGAGGAGGAAGATCTCAGGAAGAGTCTTTCCGTATTTGGCGACATTTGGCGGGATATTTCCTGATTTGACCCATTCGCCGATGTTCTTACCAACCATGCCAGGGATCATGAGACCTCTACCCATGCACACCGCCTTCACGTAGGGGCTGCCCAAGGCGAGGGCCTTGAACACGTTGGCTTCGTCGGCAAATCCCCCAGCGATGGCGATATCGGGCACCCGGATGCCTCTTCCCTTCAGGGTCTCACAGAATTCATACGTGAGCGCCTGGAGGTAGAAGGTAGGAATACCCCATTCGTTCATCATGGGCCAGGGACTCATACCGGTTCCGCCGCCCGCACCATCGATGGTCAGCAGGTCAATCTTTGCATCGGCGCCCCAGCGCATGGCCATGGCGAGTTCTCGCATGGAGTACGCGCCGGTCTTCACGGTGATCCGCTTGAAACCGATATCCCGCAGCCGGTCGATCTCATTCATGAAGCCATCCTGGCTGACGAATCCCAGGCGGGAGTGGCGTTCGAACTCCTTGATACCGCCCTCCTTGAACGCGACCTGCATGTCGTGGCGAGTAGGATCGGGGAGGACGATGTACCCTCTCTTTTTCAGTTCGGCGGCACGTTCGATGCTTTTGACCTTGATCTCGCCCCCAATGCACTTTGCACCCTGACCCCATTTCAGCTCGATGGTGTCCAGGTTGTGCTTAGAGGACACATACTCGGCGGTCCCCAGGCGGGTGTCTTCCACGTTCATCTGAACGAGGATCTCCCCGTACCCCTCGTGGAACTTCCGGTAGATCTCCAGTCTGCGGTCCATTTCAGGAGACTTGGTGACTTTCCCCTTGTTGTCCAGAACCAGCCCGGGATCGATACCGCAGACGTTCTCACCGCAGACCAGGGTGATACCGGAGATAGCGGCACCGATGGCAAAGTGGTCCCAGTTCTTGCGGGCGATCTCGGTCGAACCTAGCGCGCCGGTGAAGATGGGTAATTTCATTTTGACTTTTTTGTCCCATCCATAAGAGGTCTCGGTATCTACGTTGTAGAATACCGCGGTGTCGGGCCCTGCCTCCACCGATTTGGGAAGCCCCTTCGCACCCAGTGCATACCCCTGGATGTTGAGGTGTGAGTAGTCTATCGGATATATCTTGTCAGACCCCGCGGTCATCTCTCCGAAGGGGCCCGGATAGAGTACTTCTCTTCCTCTGAAGGTGGAGAGCCAGATCTCACACAGCCCCTTGCATCCATCGATGCAGCGGGAACAGATCCCGGACATTGGGGAGACATCCCGGGAGCGGTTCGCCGTCAGCGTAGCCTCATTTGCATTCGGTTGTCGTAGGTTCATGAAGGAAGGTTCTTATTGTGACTTAAAAATGCTTGCGAATCATCTCGCAACAATCATAACCTAGTATCCATAATCCATTGACCATGAGACTTTTCCAGATCATTCTCCTTCTCTGTACGGTGGCCCTCCTCGCAGTCGGTGCAGGATGCGCGGGTAACCAGCCCTCTGGACCCCCCATCACCACCCCGACCACTCCGAATCCCACCACTGTAATACCAACGGTAGGGCTCTCTCTCACACCCGGTCCTGTCCAGACCCTCCCCGGGGGAGCGACGTTGAGTTTTGAGGTTAACGCGGGTCCAAGTCTGATAAAGCCCACTGTTGTGGTGGTGTTCCGTGGAGGATCCGGCCAGAGCCAGGTGCAATCCATGGAGATCACCTTTATCCGACCAAACGGACAGTTCGAAACCAGATCACTCGATGCAAAAGTGGGCAGTGAAGAGGAATTTACGGTTGCAAGAGATGAGGTGGATCGGGTTGTAATAACCGTAACCCTTTTTTCCGGCCAACGGTTCCGGGTCTGGGATCAGACTTTCGATTATTTCAGCCACGCATAACCCTATTTTTTCTCCACCCTCCAATGGATGAGGACACCTTCTTCCAGCGAAGAAGTCTCAACGAGGTGGAGATGCACGAACTCCTCCTCCCGCAGAAAACCAGGCCCGTCAGAAGGAGTAGGGGATCCATCCCCGCCGATCACGATGTTCCCCACGTAGGTATAAAGTTCGTCCACGAGGTGCGTACGGAAGAGAGCCCCGATCAGTCGCCCCCCGCCTTCCACCATCAAGCAGTGTATCCTCCGGTCCCCCAGCTTCTCCAGAAGTTCCCTCAAATCAACTTCTTCGCTCCCCGCCCGAATCACCTCTGCATGGCGTGTGAGTGCTTTTACTGCCTTAGAGTCAGCCTTATCAGAGATCGCGATGATACGGGAACCCCTCCCCTTGTGGAGGATATCTGCATCCGGGGGGGTCCGGGCCAGGCTATCCACGACGATACGAATAGGGTTTTCTTCCAGCCCTTTTTTCACTCGCTGTTCACGGAGTTCTGAAGATTTGACGGTAAGGGACGGATTGTCGGCCAGCACGGTGCCAATACCCACCATGATCGCGTCACTTTCCGCCTTCAGCCGGTCCACCCGTGCCCGGTCGATGGCTCCAGATATGCGCACCTGTCTTCTCTCGCGAGTGGAGATCTTTCCGTCCGCACTCATCGCCACATTTACCACTACCAAGGGGCGCATGGATACGAAAGGTAGATCAAACAACGTATAAATCGTTCCTTTTTGGTATGAGGCGATCCTTTTAGCGGCAGGAGTGCGAAATATCCGGCTAATGGAGAGTGATCTCCTCTGGCCGATCTGCCAGAGCTGTGCGAGGCCCCTGGTCCGGGAGGAGGATTTCGGCACCAACGCGGACGGTACCCGGAATGAAGACTATTGCATCACGTGCTATGCGGAGGGAAAATTTACCCGTCGCGATCTCACTCTGGAGGAGATAGTCAGCGAAGTGGTGGAACAGATTTCCCACCGCACCGGCATGCCACGGTCCCGCGCGGAAGGGGTCACTCGTTCGATCATCCCGGGTCTGAAACGATGGAGATGAGTGCAGATTTATGAAAGCCGTCCGGATCCCGAGAGGTACCTGCCGGCTCTTCGGAGCTATCAAGGCACTGGGCACCCTGAAGCGGTGCGCGATCCTGGTGCATGGGCCGAAAGGATGCGTCTATCACATCAATTATATTCTGGGCATGCGGGGGGATCGCCCTTCCCAGGTCTATTCTACCTGCCTTGATGAGCATGACGTGATATTCGGTGCAGAGGACCGACTGCGGGAGGCCATCGAGGAATTGGATACCACCGGATCCTATGATCTTATCGCCGTCCTCTCCTGCTGTGCCTCCAGTATCATCGGGGAGGATGTTACGTCTGTAGCGCGCGAAGCGCGCACCCGGGCCCGGGTGATAGGGATCGAGGCCGGTGGGTTTGAGGGAGACTTCCGCCAGGGCCACAGCGAAACCCTGCGCAGTCTGGTGGACGAACTCACTGTGGCTCATGGAAGCATCGTCCTCCGGTCGGTGAATCTTCTCGGGGTTCTGCGGAGTGGTCCCGATCTGCGGGAGCTGGTCTCCCTTCTCGGCCGGATGGGGGTATCGATCATCGCCGTGCTCACCGCGGGTGCCTCGCGGTTTGAGATCGAACGGATGAGTTCGGCCGCACTGAACGTCGTTCTCTGTGAATCCTCCGGGAAGGAGGCAGCTGAACTGCTCCGGGAAAAGTATGGTACGCCGTTTCTCATCGTGGAGCTGCCCATCGGGGCGGGAGCCACCCGTCAGTTCTGCAACAGTGTGCAGGATGCTCTGGGCATCTCCAAGGGGGCGGAAGGACTGGATTGTCCGGCACTTCCTCCCATCCCGCCACGACGAATTGCCCTTATCGGGGGACCGACCCGGGCGGTTGCCTTCACCCGGTTCCTGCAGGAGCTGGGCATAGAGCCGGCGCTGATCGTGCTGGACTTCGATTTGGGGACGGAAGAACGCCTCCGAGGGATGGTACAGTGCGAAATCCTTGTCGAGCCTGATCAGAACCTCATTGTCGAGAAACTCCGTGAAAAAAAGGTCGATCTGATCCTGGGTGGGATGCTGGAGCGCCCCGTCGCGGCGATGTTGGGCATCGGATTTTTCGACATGATGCACGGAAGCCAAAAAACCGTGGGAGAGGAAGGAATGCGAACCCTGATCCGCGTTCTGCAGGAGTCCAAGTAGAAATCTTCCTGACTTTAATCCTCAGATGATCTGACGAAGAAGTTCTAGATATATTGAAGTAGTTTGAGTACGGGACACTCCTGATACAGCCATCATCCTTGGAGCCGTTTCGCGCCATCTGTAAGGAGATTGTTGACCATGAAAAGCCAGCGTATTGAAGAAACGGTCAAAGGAATGATGCCGGAGGTGATAAAAGACCTCTCCGTACTCGTCGGCTATCCTTCTATTGCGTTCCCTGGATATCCTTCCGAACCGGTGTACCGCATGGCAGAGGCCACGATGGATCTTCTCCACCGCTACGGGGTTCCGAACGTCCGGCAGATCGAAATTCCTGGGGGGTACCCGCTGGTCTACGGGGAGATCCTGGCACCACCCGGAGCACCGACTGTGCTCATGTATGCCCACTACGACGTCCAGCCGGCGAAGAAGGAGGGCTGGAACACAGAACCGTGGGAGGGTGTAGTAAAAGGCGGCCGTCTATACGGGCGGGGAGCCGCGGACGACAAATCCGGGATTCTCATCAACGCCGCAAGTATCCGCTGTTTTTCAGGTCCGCTGCCGGTGGGAGTGAAGGTGGTGATCGAAGGAGAAGAGGAGACCACCGGCCATCTGCCGGCGTTCATCCAAAGCCATCCGGACCTTTTCCAGTGCGACCTGTTCATCGTGACCGATAACGGAAACCTGACCATCGGGGAACCGGTGCTCACCACCACGCTGCGGGGCGAAGTCTCCTGCCGGGTCGGCGTTGCTACCCTGGATCACCCGGTGCACTCCGGCTCCTTTGGGGGTGCGGCGCCCGACGCCCTGGTCGCCCTGATCAGGATGCTTGCCACCCTCCATAATGCGAAGGGGGAGGTGGAGATCCGGGGTCTCCGGACCGGGCCACCCCCCGTCACCGAATTTCCTGAAACTCTCTTTCGGGAGATGGCCGGCGTCCGGGAGGGAGTGGAGCTAATCGGTTCAGGAGCTTTGAGCGAACGACTGTGGTCAAAACCTTCGGCATCGGTGATCGGGATTAATGCTCCCTCCGTGAAAGAGGCTTCCAACATACTCATCCCCGCAGCGACCGCCGCAGTGAGCATGCGCATCGCACCGGGGGCAGATCCGGATCTCGAACTGCGCCTTCTCATGGATCGCCTGCGGGATGCTGCACCATGGAACGTCCAGGTGGAGATCCAGAAGGTGAGTGCATCGCCGGGTTTCGTCTGCCCCACGCATGGCCCCGGCTTCGCTGCAGCACGATCCGCCCTGGAACATGCGTTTCACCGACCGGCCCGGGAGATCGGTGCGGGGGGCTCCATTCCTCTCCTTGAAGTCCTGCGTCAGACGGTACCCCACGCGGAGTTCATCCTGTGGGGGTGCGCGGACCTGGCCCTGTCCCGCATCCATGGGACCAACGAGAGCGTCGACATCGGGGAACTGGAACACATGATTGTAGCCCAGGGGCTCCTGCTGCAGGATCTGGGGCATCCTGGCAGGCGATAGTATCAGACGGAGCCGGTATCCACTCGGAAGGGAGATCGGAAGCGATTTATTCTCTTTTGCGAGATACACTGTAAACAACTTCCAACTCCGCGCATTGGTGATTAGCAGGCAGACAACGAGTATCCCGATATTGGGGGATTCCTTTCCATCAAAGTGGCATCTGTATCCTATCTTGGCTAGTAATTCGGGGTCGGAATTTCCGGTATGCCGGTAGTTCGGGAAGAGCAAATCCCTGATCCTTAGGCGGGGTTTAGGGGGCATTTTACGCGTCATCGTGATTTGCGGCCGGTTGCGTACAGAGATCGTCCATTCTGTCTGTCCAGGCTTTATGCTCGTATTACATTTACACATCCCGCTTAAACCAGAATCCCTGTCAAAACAGGATGGCTGACGAGCCAACATAAGAGGACAGATTTTAATGGGAAGGATGGATGTTCTGGCCCCGATCAGAAAAGTCCAGATCGCCAGGACGAAAAAGAATCACTGCCAGGGAAACCAGTACCTGGCTCGAGACCGGATTTTGTATCCCGCCAGACGGTACGAGACCTGCGAGATAACCAATGAGACCAATAAATTTCCTCGGTAACCCATTCTATGGTGATGATTCTTCTGTTATCTGTGGACAGTAGCCCATTCCGACATAACGGGTTTCACCACGGCGATGTGTGCGGCACCCCAGAGGATGCTGATCAAGAACTCAGATAAACGGGGATATCGTTGGCCATCGATGGTTCCTAAAAGCAATGTCAAAGGTCTACCATTAACGGTACTTTCCCCATATCGGAAATCGCCAGCTCTTCAAGGAACCGGAAGGACTACCCTTAGACATTTCATTCAAGTTGGTAGGGTGAAGAAAAACGTCGAACCCCTTCCCATTTCCGACTCTACCCAGATATTTCCTCCATGTCTCTCGATGATACGTTTCGCGATGGCCAGCCCCACTCCGGTTCCAGGATATTTGTCCCGGGTATGCAACCGCTGGAAGATCTCAAAAATACGCTCGTGGAATGCCGGATCGATCCCGATACCGTTGTCCCGCACCGCAAACTTCCACATGAATCCCGATTTTTCCGCAGAGATGTGGATGTATGGCGGTTCGTCTCTGCGGAACTTGATGGCATTGGCGATGAGGTTCTGGAAGACCAGTCCCAGCTGGTTCGGATCGACATTTACCATGGGAAGGGAGCCCGTCTCGATAGTAGCGTTGCTCTCCTGAATGGTGAAGAAGAGATTCTGCATGACCCGATCAACCACCTCTTCACTGTCGGTTGGCTGGGATGGCATTGCTCGTGTGTTTATCCGTGAATACTCCAGCAGATCACTGACCAGACCCTGCATTCTCTTCCCTCCCTCAACAATGTACCCGATGAATTCGTCCGCGTCCGGATCCAGTTTTCCCTCGTACCGGCGGGCGAGGAGCTGGGAGAAGCTGACCACGTTGCGGAGAGGCTCTTGTAAATCGTGAGAGGCGATGTAGGCGAAGCGTTCCAGATCTTCATTGCTTCGCTTAAGGCTCGCAGCGTACTCCTGCAGCTGACGTTCTGCTCGCTTTCGATCGGTAATGTTGCGGCCAAACATCGCTATCTGCTTTCTCTCCTGGCCGAGATAGAGGGCAGTGATCTCGACATCGAACATGGAGCCATCTTTTCGCCGGTGGCGGGTCTCAAAGCGATCATGTCCCCCTTGTTCAAGGATTCTCTTGATGTGATCAATGATCTCGTCGGAGGTCTCGCCCTTTTCTAGCATACCGACCGGTCTGCCTAGCAGTTCATCACGTGGGTACCCGGACATTTGGCAGTAGGCATCGTTGACTTCCTTAATTTCTCCCTGAAGGTTATTGATCCACACGCCGTCAGACGTGGAATTAAATAGGGTGGAGTATTTCTCTGCGGTGCTTTGTAGCTCTCTCTCCATTACTCTGCGCTTCGTGATGTCTTGTGCAACATACGCAAAGCGCGGATGCCCGTTCTGTACCGAACCCAGATAGCTGATCGTAGCAGATAGCCAGGTCTCCTTATCTCCCCGTCCATCGCGATATTCAAAGGTGACCGGTTTCCCCAAGCGTTTACTTTGGGCGCAGTGGTCGACCCATACTCGGAGGACATCCCGCGATTCGCCCGATTCAGAACCACGCCTGCCCTTCATGGTATCGGGCGTCAGCCCGGCAAACGTGGCTGCATCGGCATTATTCATGATATACTGAACATCATCGTCGGCGGTCACTTCCACGATGCCACGCATGACTCCTGGCGAATTGAAGAAACTATGCAGGACGGATTCGCTCTCGGTAAGTGCCGCTTCCGCTTTCTTGAGTTCGTCTAAGTTTTTTCGTAGCTCTTCCTCGGTTGCGGACAGTTCTTCATTCTGGTTTTGCAAATCCCGCTCGGCTGCTGCTAATTCTTGATTCCGTTCAAGTAATATCTTCTGGGTTATCTCATATTCAGCCCGTAGTTTTTCTTCGATTCGCCTTTGCTTGGAGAGATCGGTCGCGACGATACAGATCCCGCAACCTCCTGTTACCGCGTTCATAGAGAGATTCATGGGGGTGACGGTACCGTCAGCTGACGTGAACCTCATCTCCCTTTTCTCTCCCCGTTCATCCCTGGTTTTTAACAAATTTTTGAATTTTTTCCGGTCCCTGTGAAACACAAATCTTTCGATGTTCGCCCCAAAGATCTTTTCCAGTGGGATATCTACAAGCCGGGAAAAATACCGGTTACAGAATAGTATGGTTCCATCATCCAAGAGAATGATCGCTGCATCGTTCATCTCCTCAATAAGGATGCGGTAGGCATAATCTGCCCCTTTGAGAGTATAGATCTGTTCTACGCCAAGACCACCGACCACCACCGCGTCGACTTCTCCATTCCGTATCGCCTGAAGAGCCTGCTGTGCTTCTGCCAGATCAATACGGAGCCTCTCGTTTTCTGTCTCCAGATCTTTTTGAGAGGGCGGTGGGGAGGCGTCAGGACCGGGCATGGCAATCGAGTATCTATTCCTTAACTTTCAGATCAAGACCAACGAGGATACGATCGGTATTCGACATGTCCCCGATGATTTTCCGCAGGGGAAGAGGCAACTTCTTGATCAGCGTGGGCGCGGCGAGGATCTGTTCCTCCCGAATGAGATCTGGTTGCTGATAGATATCGACAACCTCCAGATCATAGCGGCCTCGCAGATTCTCCTCACAGATCTTTTTGATGTTCTGGATGGCGATACGGGATTTGGGAGTAATGCCCGTTACATAGAGACGCAATACATAATGGTTATGGGATGATGCCCCCAAGGCCTGTTCAAAGTTTTCAGCCTTGTTTGCCAGATCGGTTGACTTTTTCTTATTTCGCACCATGGTATTCCTCTATTTCGGCCGTAAGGGACGGAGGTCGAGCCCTACGAGAACACGCTCTGTATTGGAGAGGTCCCCTATAATCTTTCGTATCGGCTGGGGAAGATTACGCACCAGGGTTGGCAAGGCGACGATCTGATCACCGCGGGCAAGCTGCGGATTTTCGAGGAGATCGATTACTTCTATACGATACTTACCGGCGAGGTGCTCTTCACAGATCTTTTTGAGGTTGGAGAAAGCGGTGATGGCTTTCGGTGTCTGTCCCGCGACATATAGTCGCAATTCCCAGATATCCGGGTCTATTTTTACGGTTTTTTTCATACTACCTGTCCTTGGTAGGTCACTTCATTCAGCCCCGCATTGAGCCCAAATGATTCTTCTCCTGTCGTTTGGCATGCTTCGCTTGCTTTTCCTCTTCCATAATCCGCTCAAATTCGCTTTTTTCCGTCTCAAATTCTGCCTGTAACGCAGCGATCTGGGCATCAAGAACTTTCCGTCGGGTCTCGAGCTTCACGCGCTGACGCTCCAGTTCTTCTTCATGTTTCTTCGCTTCCGCGGTATCGATCGTCTCCTGTATATAGCGGGCAGAACCGGTCTTCACCTCACCCATCCCGATATAGGGCTCGATCAAGCTGATGCCTTGTTCAGACAGGATAAATTCCCGTATCTGGTTCGAGTGTGCCATTCCCCGCGATTTCAACACATATAACCCGCGGTTACGCTCCCCCTCCGCCTCCAGATCTTTTAACAAAATCCAGGTGTCCATCAGAGAAGAGATACCCACCTGGGTCTGTTCTTCTATACCAAAATGGGTCAGATTGGTCATCATTGTGGTGACCTGCTGGTTCTTTAGGGTATCGATGAGCCGGGTGAACATCGACTGTACATTTTTTTCGTCGCTTACCGACAATAGGTTGCTGATAGGGTCCACCACTACCACATCGGGCTTGAAATCCTGCATCGTCTTAAACATCACCGCAAGATGGGACTCCAGGCCGAATACCGTGGGTCTTGAAGAGTGGAAACGGAGGAGCCCCGCGTCGACCCAGGGCTTCAGATCCATCCCGATGGAACGCATATTCCGTATGATCTGGCTGGGGGATTCTTCAAAGGCAAAATACAGGCACTTTTTCCCGTCCCTGCAGATCGCATGGGCAAAGGATGAGGCTACACTGGTCTTTCCCGTCCCCGGGGTACCGGAGACGAGGATGGAGCTCCCCTTATAGAACCCTTTTCCTTCGAGCATGGCATCAAGGCGTTCGATGCCGGTGGATAACCGTTCGTTCGAGGTGCCGTGTTCGAGCTTAAGCGAGGTGATGGGGAACACTGTAATGCCCTGTTCATCGATGAGGAAGGGATACTCATTCGTCCCGTGCAGCGATCCGCGGTATTTCACCACCCGCAGCCGCCGGGTCGAAATCTGGTCATCGATGCGGTGATCCAGGAAGATCACGCAATCGGATACATACTCCTCGAGACCATGACGGGTGAGAGAGCTGTTGATACCACTCTCTCCGGTGATGATTGCGGTGACCCCCCGCACCTTCAACCAGCGGAAAAGGCGCCGGAGCTCTGCGCGCAGGATGGTCTCATTACTCAGGCCGGAAAAGAGGGATTCGATGGTGTCCAGGGCGACCCTTTTTGCACCTACCGTATCAATGGCATTTCCTAGCCGGATGAAGAGCGGTTCAAGATCATATTCACCGGTCTCCTCGATCTCGTTCTTCTCGAAATAGACAAAATCGATGAAGATCTTTTTTTCATCGATCAGCTTCTGTACATCGAAACCCAGCGAAGCGACATTCTGAATGAGATCCCCCGCCGATTCTTCGAAGGACATGAAGATCCCAGGTTCATTATATTCTGTTGCGCCTCGGACCAGGAATTCCATCGCAAGAAGGGTCTTCCCGCATCCGGCATTCCCGCACACTAGGGTGGGCCGCCCGGTGGGAAGACCTCCTTCAAGTATCTCATCCAGCCCCTTGATGCCTGAGGGACTTTTGGGGAAGATAAGTTTTTTTGCACTCTTTCCATGTACGCGTGACCCCATCTTTCACCAGTACGTCATTATCGGGGTTGAGCATCTTAATATTATTCCAATTGATGGACAGTCTGAAAATCTCTCCAATATGTGTGAATAGAATTCTTAATGGATAGCCGCAATATTTCTGACGTCTGTGGTAAGAGTTTACGTGGTGAGGAATCTCAATGCCATTCGCATAGGGCACTATTTAGGATACTCCCAGTCCCTTAAACACCTTTACGACTGTGTTATTCAACAAAGAAAAGGACGATCAGGAGGGAAGTTTCATCCCTATACTCAATCATCCCTTCGTTCGATTTTCCAGCCAACTCTCCGGTGCCGGGCGTACAGGAAATAGATCACCAGCCCGATGGCAAGCCAGATGACAAAACGCAGGTAGGTGATCTAGGAAGGGATATGGTGAGATACCCACAGAGATGATACGCTCTCTGGTACGGAAAGCCACCGAACCTTATATGAAAACACCACCCGGCATGATTCCGGTGGATCATAGCAGGGCCCTGACCTGATGCGATTGATGGTTCCGATCATGTATAAGTTTGCTCACTTAAGATCTGTTCGAGGTCATACAGGTTAAGTAGGGAACCATCGCAATAGTCTTCATGAAGATCCCTATTCTTCTGCCTTTGATTCTGATTGCAATCACTGCTGTCACAGCCTGCGGCTGTATTGGCCAGGAAACCGTCTTGCCGGAAGCGGAACAGATTCAGGTGCGCGTTTACGCCGACCCGATTACTGACAACCTCCTCCAGGGTTTCAATGAGAATAACTACACCCGTTACTCCCGGGATTTCAGTGATGAAATGAAACAGGCGCTGGATGCGTCGGCGTTTCAACAATCCCGCGAACTGATCATCCCCAGAATCGGGCTGTACGTAACGAGGGGCGATGCCATCGTCATCCAGACCGGGGACTATCTGGCGGCCAATTACAAGGCCGACTTCGAGCAGGAGGAGGGAGTAGATGTGCGGGTTGTATTCAAAAAAGGCGACGATTCGCACCAGATCTACGGACTATGGTTCAACTCGCCAAAACTACGCACGTAAGATGTGAGGGACATTCCCTGCCCATCTACTCATTCATGCTTTTTATGCGGATGATCAGGAAGACGGGCAGCTGCGTCATCCGGCCATATTGTCACTGGAGCACCCAAATCACGTTAAAAATAGGTATTCCTTCGTTACGGCGAGCAGAGGTATGCCATTTCATCAATAAATTTCAGCATTTCCCCATGGGGATCCTGCCCGATATCCGGGGTGGTTAGTTTGTTCATCACCGTATACTGGTGCACATGCCAGAACACAAACTCCTGGTAGAACTCCACCCCGCTTGGAGTGGTGATGCCGGTGATGTGAAGGGAAGAATAAGAGATGTTGTTTCTATCTATCTTCTCTGCCTGGGCGGTGGAATTGGCAGAGATCGTGTTTATCACGGCGTCCTGCAGTATTGAAACGGCGGTCTCCGCACTGGCCGGATCTCCAAATTCTATGACCAGGATATTCATACTGGCCCCGGGGACGCTTGTTGAATTGTAGTCGGCGACAATTCCCGTCCTGATAACGGAGAGGAGCTGGGAATCATTCTCCAGCAGGACCCGGTAGAAATCTGATCCGAGATTGCTGGAGAAGGAGACAGGCTGATACGTGCTGATGTTTTGCGCAGGCAACAGGTCGGATACGGTGGTGACCGGGCAGCTCTCTGACACCGGGGCAGTGGTGCATCCCAGCGTGACCGCACTTACGATGAGGAGAAGGACAAGCACATAACAATGGTTCATACTGTTCTGCAGTACGATTGATCGGGAGGATTTATTCTTGTTGCCTTCTCTTTGGAGCATGGTACCCGTTCCCTGACTGAAAAAAGGTGTGTTAGTCTACCCGTATCCATGAGTTTAAACAGGAAACCTACACCCACCCGCGATTGGCCTCCATTTTTAAGAATTGATGACACACACATAACAGGGAGAATGACCACCGGGCTGAAAGGCGGATCAACGCAGGACGAAATACTGGCCATCGACATGGCCAAACTGGGGCTGCTAAGATCCGATGTCGTCGCTGACATCGGATGCGGGTCTGGAAAGGTCTCTTTGGTCCTTGCAATGAGAACAAAGAGGGTCTTTGCCGTGGATCGGAGACCGGAGGCGATCGCGTATGCCCGGTCCGCCGCGGAACGGTCCGGAGTGGAAAATATCACTTTTTATGAAGGAGAAGCTGAGGATTTTCTCGCCGGAGTGGACCGGCTGGACTGCGCCTTTGTAGGAGGATCCGGTCGGCTTGCAGAGGTACTCGCGCTGCTCGCCGGAAAGGTCGACCGCACGATTGTGGTAAATGCGGTGCTGATCCAGACGCTCTCAATTGCGATCGCGGAGATGAAGAAACAGGGAATATTTTGTGAGGCAATTCATGTGCAGGTTGCCCGTTCGCACGATCTGGGGGAGCAGACCATGTTCCGCCCCATCGATCCCGTCTATATTGTGGTAGGGGGGAGATCGTCACGCTGATCGGGCTGGGCCTTGGCCCCGGGAACCCGGAACTTCTCACCCTCCGGGCGGTACGGCTGCTGCGAGAGGCTGACGCAGTCTTCGTCCCCGGGAAGCTGGCCGCACAGCTGGTCGCACCCTATCGGACGGCAACTATCCTCCCCTTTCCCATGACAGATGATGAAGAGGCGATCGAGCGGTGCCTGCACGGAAATGCGGACCGGATCGCGGCCGCTGCCCGAGACGGGATCGCCATTTTCGCGCTCCTTGGGGATCCAAATTTCTTCTCCACGTTTTCACGGTTATGCACGGTAATGGCGGCACGGCATCCGGACATCTGTTGCCGGGCGGAACCGGGGGTGAGCGCCATCACCGCCTGCGCGGCCGTGGCCGGCATCCCCATTTCCAACAGTTTCATTGTATCCGATGGATCGGAACCCTCCGCGAAGATATTCCTGAAAGTGCGGAAGCCCCGTGAGACGGTGGAGAAGCTGCGGCACGAGGGATACCTCCATTTCGTGCTGGTGGAGCGGATCTTCTTGGACAATGAAAAGGTGTATCGGGAAGAGGAGTTTCCAGAGACAAGCGATTACCTGAGCATTATGGTGGCATGGCGATGAAGCGAGTATATTTTGTTGGTGCCGGTCCGGGGGACCCTGACCTGATCACGGTAAAGGGGATGGACCTGGTGCGGAGGGCGGATCTGCTCATCTACACAGGATCGCTGGTCAACCCCGAACTGGTAGCTCGCTCTCCAGCTCCCGAGAAGCTTGACAGCTGGGGGATGCATCTGGAGGAACTGCTGCAGACCATGGAGTCCGGGGTATGGGCGGGTAAGCTGGTGGTCAGACTTCATTCCGGGGACCCTTCGCTGTATGGGGCAATCGTGGAGCAGATCGCCGAGCTCAAGAAAAAGGGTATCGGTGCGGAGATCGTGCCCGGTGTCTCCTCCCTCTTCGGCGCCGCGGCCGCCCTGCAGACCCAGCTCACCCTGAAAGGCGTCGCCGACACCCTGATTATCACCCGTCCTGCAGGCCAGACCCTGGAACGTGATGATCTGAGGGCGCTTTCGCGATTCGCAGCAACCGTGGTGATATTCCTGGGCACCGAAAAAATCGCTGATATCTTCTCCCGCACCGAATTCATGCCCGATACGCCGGTAGCAGTAGTGTACCATGCCTCGTGGAAAGACCAGAAGATCGTGAAAGGGACGGTCGCCGATATTGCGGAGAGAGTAAAAGAGGCGGAGATCGACCGATCGGCCCTGATCATCATCGGACAGGTAGTAGATCCGGGCATGTCGTATTCGCGGTCGGTGCTGTACTCATGACCGACACAGTGGTTCTTTCCCTGCCGCATTCCTCCGAAGATGCGGATCGCATCGCGCAGTACCTGAATGCGGACAGAAAGGAGTATTCCCGGGAGAATTTCCGGGAGGTGTTCCATACCTACCGGAAGATTGTCGCGATCATGGCGGCGGGAATCGTTGTCCGGGCAATGGCCCCGGAGATCCGGAACAAGTGGGAGGACCCTGCCGTCGTGGTGATCAGTCCCAACCTGCGGTATGCGATCCCGCTGCTGGGAGGTCACCACGGGGCCAATGCCCTGGCAAAAGAGCTCGCGGGGGCAGGTCTGATCCCGGTGATCACCACTGCGACCGAGGCGATGGGAAAAGAATCAGTGGAGGCTATTGCCGACAGGACCTCTACCGAAATCCTGAACCGCGACTCCACCCGGGCGGTGAATGGGGCGATCTTGGAGGGAGATGTGCAGGTCTACCCGGTGCCCGGGCCTGGGGTGGTGATTGCCGGTCCCCGGGTCTCTGTCCTCCTGCGCAGAGGAGAATTTATAGTGGGGATTGGCTGCCGCAAAGGTATTCGGAAGGATGAGGTAATCACCGCCCTCGGAAAGGCTTTTACCGATGCCAGCATCGATCGTGAAAGGATCTTTGCCTATGTCACCACAGAGAAGAAGAAAGGAGAAAGAGGCCTGGAAGAGGCGATCGCAGATCTTTCCGGTACGCTGGTGTATCTCGATGACCGAATCATCAACGAACAGAAAACGATCTCTGTTTCCCGGGCCGGCGATATCGGGCTGGTGGGAGTGGCGGAGCCGTGCGCCCTGGCCTTGTCCCGCCATAAGAACCTGGTGCTATTTAAGACGGTGTATGGAGGTGTGACCGTTGCCATCGCCCGGTGAACAGGGAAAACTCTACCTGGTAGGGACCGGTCCGGGGGACCTATCCCTTCTGACCGAAAGGGCGAGGATGGCACTCGAGGAATCAACATACATCCTGGGCAACGGTGTGTACCTGGATTTCCTGGACCCCCTGATCGCAGGAAAACAGGTGATACGGAGCTCCATGGGGAAGGAAGTGGAGAGAGCGGAGCAATCCATCAAGCTCGCCGGCATCCACGTCGTATCCCTGGTCTCCGGAGGAGATGCCGGTGTCTACGGGATGGCCTCCATTGTGCTCGAGGTTATCGAACGCCAGGGGATTGACGTTCGGCTGGAGATCATCCCCGGCATTACCGCCGCCCAGGCGGCCGCTTCCAGACTGGGATCGCCCCTTTCCGGGGATTTCGTAGTGATCAGCCTTTCAGATCTGCTTACTCCCTGGGAGAAGATCGAACAGCGCCTCGGGCACGCCTTTTCCATGGGTGTGCCGGTAGCCCTCTACAACCCACGGAGCAGAGGACGGCCGGATAACCTCCAGAAAGCACTGGAAATCGCCGGAAAACACCTCGCCGATACGGTTCCTGTAGGTGTGGTCCGGAATGCCTACCGGGAGGAAGAAGAGGTGCTGGTGACGACGCTGGGTGGTATGCGGGAGAACCTGGATCGGATCGATATGCATTCCACGGTAATCATCGGAGGAGAAGAGACGAGGATATGGAGGAGGGGTTCAGATGTCAGAGGAATCATCACGCCACGGGGATACCACCGGAAATACACATACTGACCTGGGTGCAGAGACCCGGGAGGCCTACAAGATCTCCCGCTGTAGCCGAATGCTGGCCCGGCAGGAGATCGGAAACGCGACCGCGGAAGACCGCATCCGGCAGCGGTGCTCGGTGGCGGTGGGGGATTTTTCTATGGCCGATCTCCTGCGTTTCTCCCACGACCCCATTACTGCAGGAATACGAGCGCTTGAGGCCGGAGCCCCTATCCTCACCGACATCCGCATGGTGCAGGTCGGAATCCAGAAGAAAGGCCATCACAGTCCGGTCCTCTGTGCCTTGGATTTTGGATCTGATCAGGCTTTTTCACAGGGCATCACCCGGACCTCCGCCGGATTCCTCTCCCTCCGTGAGAGGCTGTCCGGTGCGATCGTGGTCATCGGGAACGCCCCGTCTGCTCTGCTCTCACTGTGCGGCATGACGAAGGAAGGGGTCGCCCCGGCGCTCATTATCGGGACTCCGGTGGGTTTCGTCAACGCGGCGGAGTCCAAAGAACTGCTGCGCACTCTGCCCCTCCCCTCCATCTCCACCCAGGGCACCCGGGGAGGAACTCCGGTAGCGGTGGCCGCGATGAACGAGATCATCGAAATATTCTGCGGGGAGCACCATGATCCGTGATCCGGTGACGGGCTTCATCTATCCGGAAGCCTGGGTGGAACGGTGCAGGACCCCGGAGCAGCTGGAAGAGGTCGCTCGCGGTTTCGCGGTCCTCACCGCCTCCGGGAAGGTGCTGCGGCGGGGGTTTACGACCGGTACCACTGCGGCAGCCGCGGCGAAGGCAGCGGTTCTGTCCCTGGGGAAAGCGGTGCGGGAGGTCTCCCTCACCCTCCCCTGCGGAATCGAGGCGATCCTGCCCGTCACCGCGGAAGGTGGTTTTGCGTCCTGCGTAAAAGACGGCGGTGATCACGAGATAGATGTCACCGCGGGTGTGGAGATCCTTGCCCAGGTTTCGGTGCGGGAGGGAATCACTCTTGTGGCCGGTACCGGTATCGGGCGGTATGCCCGCGGCACCCCCCGGTTCCGTATCGGGGATCCGGCGATCAGTGTGGTTGCCCGAGAGAGTATCCTGAAAGCGATCAAGGAAGCCGTCGATCTCGCGGGATTGCCGGGTATCGAAGTGGTGCTGTCTATCCCCGAAGGACCCGCACTGGCCGCACACACCCTCAATGCCCGAGTGGGTATTGGGGGAGGGATCTCCATTCTGGGGACGACCGGCCTGGTGGAACCCTGGGATGTGCACCTGCGGGATTCAGTGTACGAGCGACTGGCCACTATAGAACACCCGGTGCTCACAACGGGCCGCCTGGGCCTCCGCTATGCGAAACTGTTTTTTCCCGACCAGGAGGTGATCCTGGTCGGAAGCGGCATCCGGGAAGCCCTGATGCATGCACATGGATCGCCGATCCTCTGTGGTCTTCCGGGGCTGATCCTGCGGGCGATCGATCCCCATATCCTGGAGGGAACAGGATACGCCACCATCGAGGAATTCGGCAGTTCACCGGATTTTTACCCGGCAATGCGAAAGGCGCTGGAGTCATTCAAAAGGGAGATGCCGGGGGTACGGGTCGTTCTGTTCTCTCGGGATGGTGCGATCGTGGGGGATAGTGGATGAAGATCGTGGGGGTGGGGTGCGGTCCGGGGATGCTCACGGAAGCGGCTATAGCCGCCATCCGGGGAGCAAAAAAATGCTACGGTTCCGAACGGGCGATCACCCTTGCCATGTTGTATCTTATGCCATACTGTGAGATCCACAAAATCGCAGATTACCAGACTCTCCGGGATCTTCATGAGGAGGATGCAGTCGTGTTATCCACGGGGGATCCCCTGTTCGGGGGGTTGGGATACCTTGACGGCGAAATTATTCCTGGAATATCCTCTCTGCAGCTCGCGTGTGCACGGCTGAAGATCTCCTGGCTGCGGGTTGTCGCGCTTTCCGCCCATGCAAAGGATCGTCAACAGCCACTGGAGATCCTCCGTAAGGAGATTCTGCAGGGAAAAGTGGTATTCCTTCTGGCAGACCCACAGTTTGACATCAAAGGCTGTGCGGAATTCCTGTGCAAAAGCGGTATCTCCTGCGATCTCGCGGTCTGTGAAAACCTCGGATACCCCGAAGAGAGAATTGCGGTGGGTTCAACAGATTCACCGCCACAAAAGATATCCTCTCTGTTCAGTCTGGTAATCGGAACATTCCGCCCATAAGCAGGATACTGTATATAGATTTCTTCTGTTTTTTGCCTTATTGGTTCGCTATCTCCGATAGTATCCCGGGAAAAACCACCTTGCACAGTAAAAGATAACAATAAATAAGAAAATTCTTATTTACTTAAGACAAGTTGACTTGACATGCATATCATGGAGGGGTTCCTTCCCCTGTTCTGGTGCATATTCTGGTACATCATCGCGCTCCCCTTTGTCGCCTATGGGGTCCTCCTCCTTAATCGTCTCACCAGAGAGCACCGGGATTCGCTTCCTCTCCTTGCCGTCGCCGGTGCATTTATCTTCGTTCTCTCCTCTCTGAAACTCCCCTCAGTGACCGGCAGTTGCTCTCATCCGACAGGTACCGGATTGGGAGCCATCCTTTTCGGTCCCTTCCTGACCTCGGTAATGGGGGTCATCGTCCTCCTCTACCAGGCCCTGTTCCTGGCGCACGGAGGGCTCACCACCCTGGGAGCGAATGTATTCTCCATGGCCATCGCGGGGCCTTTCCTGGGATATGGGATCTACCGGGGGGGCAATGCGATTGGACTGAACACCTTCGTTACCGTCTTTCTTGCGGCAGCCTTCACCGATCTGTTCACCTACGTGATCACCTCGTTGCAGCTGGCACTTGCATTTCCTGCCCAGAGCGGGGGAATCATGACCTCGTTTGTTACCTTTGCTGCAATCTTCGCGATCACGCAGATACCGCTCGCCATCATGGAGGGCATCATCATCGCGCTGACGTTCAAGTATATCATTCAGGCAAGGGTGGATATCCTGCTGAAACTACGTGTGTTGACGAAGGACCAGATCAAGAAAGTGCAGGAGTCTCTCGCATGAAGTATACCCTTGAAGTGATTACCGTCCTGGCCGTCATCGTCTTCGCCGCGCTCTTCATCCTGCAGAATGCCCAGCTCCACCGCACCCTCTCTCCTGAAGAAGAAGCTTGGGGTGGGACCGACGACAAAGCATCACAGATCATCGAATCTTCCGGCTACGAGCCCTGGTTCACTCCTGTCTGGGAACCGCCCAGTGGAGAGATAGAATCCCTGCTATTCAGTGTCCAGGCAGCGGGGGGAGCTCTGGTAATAGGGTATTTCTTTGGCTATTACCGTGGAAAGGCGACACATCCGAAATCCCCATAATGCGAGCATATGAACCGCCCGTGAGGAATGAATCCTTATGATGGAACAGTATCTTGACGGCTATGCACAGGCAAACGGGCTACGGGACGTGGATACCCGTCTTAAGCTCCTCCTGGGTCTGGGAGCGATCCTGATTTCCCTTTCTTCCACTACACCCTGGACGCCTCTGTTTATTGCAGGCACAATGGCGATGGTCACCCTATTCCTTGCGAAGATTCCAGGTCGCCTGTACCTCACCCTCCTCCTCATTCCGCTTTCCTTCTCGGTGTTCTCAGTGCTTGTCATCCTCTTTGTACGCGGGGGCGGCGCCCCGCTCTTCATTTTTCCGGTGGCTGGTATATCTCTCACCGTTACGACCGGTTCCGCAAACCTTGCTCTCCTCCTGATCGCCCGGACCCTGGGGGGTATGAGTTCGTTATTTTTCATCGCCCTGTCCACCCCCATGATCGAGATCTTTTCTTTCATGCACTCGCTGCGTCTTCCTCCGGCAGTGATCGATCTCTCTATGTTGATCTACCATTTCATCTTTGTTCTCGTCGGGGAGGTGATCTCCATCTACAACGCTCAGACCATCCGCCATGGATACACCTCCCTGAAAAGATCGGTGCACTCTCTGGCCATGCTCGGGGGAATGCTCTTCATCAGAGCCTGGCGACAGGGAGAAGAACTGATCACGGCGATGGATGCACGCTGTTATGATGGGAAGCTGGAACTCCCCGGAGAACAAAAAAATACGAGACCCGTCTTGATCGCGTATATCGTGTCCTACCTCGCGGGATGCGGCGTGTTGTCTTATTTTTCTTCTTCACTGGTGATATTTTAGGAGAATCATGGTTGCCATCCTCACGTTTGACCACGTTCGTTTCGCCTACCCAAACTGCCCCGATTCACTGACCGGAGTCACGTTCTCGATCCAGGATGGGGCGAAGGTCGCGATCGTGGGCCCGAACGGGGCAGGAAAAACGACCCTTCTCCTCATGTGTAACGGGATACTCCAGCCCACCGAGGGAAGCGTGCTCCTGAAGGGAATCCCTTTGCGGTATGATGCGAAAGCTCTTCGCGAAGTACGGAAGAAAGTCGGGTTTGTGTTCCAGAACTCAGACACACAGCTCTTTGCCCCTACTGTCTATCAGGATGTCGCGTTCGGTCCGGTGAATCTGGGCATGTCACAGAATGAAGTGAAGAAGCAGGTGACCGATGCCCTC
>JAJRCO010000331.1 GCA_028678905.1 Methanomicrobiales archaeon | reverse complement strand
CCTCGGAAAATGGTACGGTTTTCTCCTCTTTCAAATCAATCTTGCCGTAATCGTTATACTCTCCCTGATGCTGGGACCCATACTCCCGTATGTGATCTCATACTCCTTTGGATCCCTGGTAGGCATCCACGCCTGGACTATGGCGAAAGCACTTCCTGACCTGCCATGAACCTTGGGAGAGGGACTGAGCCAGACATCAATGATCTGCGTGAGAAGAAGGATATCCTCGCACTCATCGATGCTCTGGGGCACCAAAATTTACGCATACAATGGCGAGCTGCGGAAGCTCTGGCCATGTTAAGTCCGGAATGTGTTGATTCCCTCATAGGAGCTCTCGACCGGAGAAACAAGGATATCCGTCTCGGTTGTGTTGAGGTACTCGGCGAAATAAAAGATCCCCGTGCCGTGGATCCTCTTCTGGAAATCCTGAAAGATCCCAGTAATGAGCTGCGTCTTCAGACGGCCCTCGCACTGGGGCAGATCGGCGATGAACGGGTCGTGGAACCACTTCTGGAACTGCTTCGTGATCCTGACAAGTATGTCCGGTATGGTGCTTCATTGGCTCTTCAGCAGATGGGATGGACTACGGAATGTGCCGAGGATCTTGCGTATCTCTGGCTAGGTCGACAGGACTGGCAGAAGATAGAAAAGCTGGGGGAATCGGCGATTCCGGCACTTACCACGGCGCTCAAGGACAGAGATCCCGCAGTACGGGAAAATGCGGTAAAACTCCTTGGCCTAATCGGAAATCCACATGCCCTCCATCCCGTCTACCAATCTCTTCGGGATGAAGATGACCATGTACGGTGGGAAGCAGTCTTGGCCGCGCCGGAGGTCGGCATCTCCCTGCATCATATCCCCCGGGGATTACGCAGGAGGCCGAGAAAGAGGAAAAATCCGATGGCAGCGGCGATCCTGAACTTTTTCCTCCCAGGAATCGGGTACTGGTACCTGGGAAGGTGGTGGGGGCTGCTGATTTTCCAGGTTGACGTGACCCTGACTATTTTCATCTTTACCTTCCTCAATGAGGCAGTGGCCCTGCTGCTTTTCCCGGTCTACATTGTCTTTGCCGTTCATGCGGCATTTCTGGCCAAAAAAATGCCAGAATTGTCCTGAACAAATATGGGGATAGAATTAACGTGAAAATTGGTCGTCCTCATTTTTCGAACGTTGTTATTCAGTTCTAACATAGATCTTACATATCGCAGCCGGTAATGTACAGGAGGAAAATTCATTATTTGTCAGGGATCCTGAACCTGTCTTGTCATCGGATAACCAAAGTGAAACTCTTGTTCGGGCTTTTTTCCACGACAACTATATTAAGGAAAAGGTTCTCAAGAGGGCTATTGGAGGTTACTATGCCTGATCTGATTGGCCTTGCCGTGTTATTCATTATCCTTGCATTCATCGCCTTTGTATTGGGTGCAAGGGGTATTGCCGGTTTTTCCATGACCGTCGCTAAATGGCTGATAATAATTTTCATCATACTCGCAGTGATATCGTTCCTGTTGTAGAGGACTATTCTTTTTTATTAACAAACCGGGATAGCGGGGGGTGCATTAGAGAATGCCCTGATTGTAGAGATCGATGCCTCAGATGAAAGGGGCATTAAATGACATTTGTCTCGCTCTAGCCGCATTGGTGATCTGGAGATGATGAAGTTCGGTTCCGAGCCCTGGAAATAGGGGAGGGTATTCCCCTGTTACATATAGCAGCATATGGTTTATGCACCGGGAGATTCTTCCTTTTTTTCCGCGGAATTCTTGTCGGAAAGCGGAAAATAGTCGTTGTATACCCTTTTTCTTTCGTCGAGATCGGTATGCAGATAGACCTCTGTAGTCCTGATCGATGAATGGCCGAGATTTTCTTGGACGACCCTGAGATTCTTTGATCGTCGGTAGAGTTCACTGGCATAACTGTGCCGGATTTTATGAGGCGTGATTCCCGGCGGTGCATAATGACGGAACAGATGGGTTACCGTCGTCGGTGAAAGATGTTTTCCCTGCTGGCCAATGAACAAAGGTCCCCCTATCCGTCCTTCAAGATGGGTACAGATATCCTCCAGCGTACGGTCGTCGATGAAAACCGTCCGTATTTTACCTCCTTTTCCCCTTATTTTGATAATATGGTCTTCAAAATCGATATCCTCGATGTTAATGGAGCACAATTCTGAAACACGGACTCCGGTTGCGTAAATCGTACGAATGATAAGCCGGTCACGAGGATCCTCAATTGTATTGATTAATTGGAGCACCTGATCGTGCTTTAAATAGACAATCTCTTCCTGTTTGATGCGAGGGCGATCTACGGCCGTTACGGGATTGAATTCGGCGATACCTTGGATGGTAAGATACCGGTAGAAAGAACTGAGCGTGGAGAGGATCCGGTGCATTGTCTTCGGGCGGTAGGTGCGCATCGATGTAAGAAACGTGAGATAATCGTTCACCATCACGTTTGTCACACTAACGTCCGTATCCAGGCGGGCGGTGGCAAAATCCTTGTCGTATATCACGAGCTTTCTCGGGTCCGCGTGCCGGTACAGCCATACATACGCCCCAAAATGGCGGACGGTCCCTTCATAAGATTCCAGGGTGCGGGGCGAATAATTCCTCATGCGCAGGTAGGTGAGGTATCGCGGGATCCAAAGGGAGAAAAAAGAGTTTCCCATACCCGGATCTATCTAATCTCTATGAAATTAATAATTACTGAGAACGTTCATTCTCAGTCAAAATCGTACTAGTAATTTCAGCTGAGTCGACAGTGTAAGCTTGCACGAAAAAGCCCCCCGGGCCGGAGCGGAGGAAGCATCGGTCCAGGGTTTGGTGTAGGGGGTTTTTCAATGCTCTGGGTCCTTCTCCTGAGGGACCACACCTAGAGAATACATTCTCCGATATATAACTTACTCCGCATGCGGGGTGAAAGTGTTTGATAAAGAAGGGATCGTGATTCCGGATCACCATAAGGAGCGGCTTTCCGATCCCTGATTCAAGATCCAATGGAGAAAATATCACGGTTCGTCGATCGGTGTAAGAATGCTTAGACCAGAGTGCCTTGAGGTTATGAGGAAATGACCGGTAGGGATGACCAACGATCCGGCCAGGTTCCAGCTCTCTTTGATGCTCTACTCTCTTTGATGCTCTAGGGGGAGTGTCTAATGCAGAATGGGATATTGCATTATATCGGGTATTTTTAAAAAATGACGCTATTTTGAGGGCGATGGTCACCCGGTTCTATGGCCAGCCCTTATCGTTATAAACCATATGCTGCTATATGTAAAGAGACCTCAGAAATGAGGATAACGACACCCAATTCCTAGATATATAGATCGGGCACTTTGATGATACAGGGAAGGTAAGAGATGGTGTATGGCCGGTGAGGAAGAAGAGCAGGGAAATGAACAGAATAAGTATGCAAAGTTTAAGAAAGTCGACGGGTCCACCTACGAGAAGGTAAATCAGTTTCTGCGCAAACACACCTATATCACCGCCCGCGAGTGGGCGATTGCCCGTCTCTGCTCCGATTTCCAGACCCGAAGCGGCTCGGAGATGACTTACATCGGGGCACACCTCCCGGAGATGGTCCCCTTCATGACCGGCACTTACACACCTCAGGCGGTCAACCAGGCTCGCAGCGCATTCAAGAAGAAGGTGAAGAAGTCCGGTGCAACCTTTTTCTACGGTGCCATGTGCGGTTTCTTCACCGCGGAACAGCTGGATGATATATTGTTTGAAGCAAGTGAGGTGTCTCGTTTTCTGCTGGAAGTGGAGGGGACCACTCTCTCGGTGGATCAGGAGATAGATATCGAGGATCGGATCACTGCGGTGATGAAAAGGGTGGCCGAGACCTCCGCCCGCATGAAAAAGGCCCGGGACGAGGGAAGGGAGGGAAAGGACGCATGAAAGTCATCCAGGTGGTCGGTTATTCCGGCACCGGAAAGACCCGGTTCATCGAGGAACTGATTCCCCTCCTCCTCCCTCACGGAGAAGTGGGAGTCATCAAACACCTGGGAGAGCACACCTTCTCGCTGGAAGAAGGAAAAGATACCACCCTATTTTACGAACGGGAGGGGACCATCTCCGCGGGGATCGACGCGGAAAAGACGGTGATCATCGTCCGGGAGAACCGCCTAGACCATACCCTGCGCATGTTCTCCGATGCAGGTGTTCAATTCTGCATCGTGGAAGGATTCAAGTCGATCCGCTTCCCCCGCATCGTAATCGGTGATCTGGAAACGGAGGAATGCGTCCTCCGAAATCCCTCCCCTGAGGAGGTGATGGGAGCACTATCCCGCTTCAGCGAGTATCACACCATGGGCGGGGTAGTGCAGGAACTGAAGAAGGCTCATGACACCAGCCGAGCGGGCGCCATCCTGACGTTTAGCGGGATCGTGCGGGAGTGGACAGAAGGGGAAAGAATAGAGTACCTGGATTTCAATGCCGATCTGAGTGAAAAGATCGTGGTACTCAAAAATAATATGGAGAAGATTCCCGGAATTCTCGGGGTGCGTTTCTATCATCAGAAAGGGAGACTTCGTGCGGGGGAGGATATAACGTATATTGCGGTGCTTGCCGAACATCGGAAGGAGGCCTTGGTGGCGATGAGCGAGGCGTTGGATGAACTGAAACGCGGGGCTCACCACGGGAGGATCGACCGATGACGGCGCAGAAAATGGAGAAGGCCTTGTTCGGAACGAACGGAGTTCGGGGGGTCGTTGGGGAAGACATGACTCCTGCGCTTTCCCTGAAGATCGGGATGGCTCTGGGGAGTGAGGTGCGCGGGACCGTCGCCGTGGGAAGAGATACTCGGACCTCGGGGGAAAGCCTGGGAGCTGCGCTGAAGGCCGGCCTCATGGCCTGTGGGTGTGATGTGCTGGATGTGGGTATTCTCCCCACTCCCGCCCTACAGTTTCTTGTCCGGGGGCGGTGTAAAGGTGGTGCGATGATCACCGCATCACACAACCCTCCCCAGTACAATGGGGTAAAAGTGATCGCGGAAGATGGGACCGAAATGGGGGATGAGGATACCGTGCGGATCGAGCAGCGGATTCTCCACGATCGGTACACTCATGTAACCTGGCAACAGGTTGGAACAGAAATGCGATCACCTGCCCTGGTGGAGGAGTATATCAGAGGGATCCTCCAACAGTTTCCCGCAGACATGGCCAGGGATCTGATCGTAGCGGTGGATCCCGGTTCCGGGGCGGGAGCCCATACCACGCCGGCGATTCTCTCCCGGCTGGGCTGCCGGGCGCTCACCATCAATGCGACTTTGGACGGGACCTTCCCAGGCAGGCTCCCCGAACCCTCCCCGGAAGGCCTGAAAGACCTAGCAGCCCTGGTCACTGCTGCGAAAGCGGCATTCGGTGCCGCCCACGATGGAGACGCCGATCGCACGGTTTTTATCGACGATCAGGGGCGCTATGTCGAGGAAAACAAGGAATTCGCCTTGATCGCCCAGTCTCTTTGCAGGGAGCGGAAGGGAATCTTGGTAATGCCGGTCAGCACCTCCACACTGGTGGAAGAGATCGCCAGATCCTGCGGGTGCGAAGTGGAGTATACACCGGTAGGAAGTATCTATGTGGCCCGTCGCATGATCGAGCTCCAGGCGCAAGGAGCCAAAGTGGTGATGGGCGGGGAGGGCAACGGCGGCCTGATTTATCCCCGTCATCAGTTCTGCCGGGACGGTGCGATGACCGCGGCGACGATGGCATGGATCCTGGTCGCAACGGGAAAACCGCTCTCCACCCTCATCGATCAACTGCCCCAGTACACCATGATTAAAGAAAAGATCTCCACACCTTACAGCCACGCGGTACTGAAAAATCTTGACGCGGTGTTTGCGGAAGAGAGACTCGACAGGACAGACGGACTCAAGATCATCCGGGACCACGCCTGGGCTCTCGTCCGGGCATCGGGGACAGAACCGCTGATCCGGATTATGGTTGAATCGAACCGGAGGGAAATCGCTGAGGATTTATGCCGGGAAGTGCGAGAAGCGGTGGAAACGGCACTCCGGTCTGCAGAGAAATCCCAATCATCTTAATTTCCTATAAAAATTTTGTGATTTTGATACAGCCCTTAATTACATGGTTGCATCCGTTTGAGGCATTTGCAGTTAGTCTTATCCTGGATTTTTTGTATTATCTCTGATACAATGAATTTGATAAAATCGGAATATTAATAAGTTAATTTTATATATAAAAATAGGTAATGAACATTTCGATGGGCACCTTTGATGAGTCCTATAAACAGCGGGTGAACCATGCTTTGGGGAAAAAAAACACCCAGGAAATAGATGAACTCATCAAAGAAGTAAATAAACTGAGTAAAAGAAAAGAGCGAAACCAGTACCTGGAACTGATCAACACCGCTATTTTGAAAAAGGCTTTCGAAGAGAATCACCCGGAATTGCTGCGTCTCCTGGTGGATCTTTCCCACACCAGAATCTTTGAGACCATGAACAGGGCGATCCATACCTATACTTCGGCCAAAGATCCCCAGTGGTATGAAAT
>JAJRCO010000015.1 GCA_028678905.1 Methanomicrobiales archaeon | reverse complement strand
TTTATGGAGTGTATCCCGAATTCAAGGACTACTTCGCGCTCCATGTATTTTTCGATAATATTCATGAACACAAGGCAGGTTTTGAGACCACTATCGAGTCCTGGGGCCGGATCATCCACGACGAAGAGATCCCGACGCGGGAACAGCCCGGTCTGCGCAAGATTCACACTCCCTGGCGCTACTTCTTCAAACCGGACCGGCGTTTAATGGAATGGAGCAGATCTCCGGAGGAAGATATCGTCCGCCACCTGGTGATGAAGGTGAACACCGAGCGGAAGGGTGCGCTGATCTTCTCCTCTGCAAAGAACGCAGGTGTGTTCAAGGCCTCTGGCTGGCCGGAAGATGTGGCGAACTTCTACCGCATCGAAGATTATTCGGGATACCTCTGGCTGGGGCATAATCGCTACCCCACCAACACCCCTGGGTGGTGGGGCGGAGCCCATCCGTTCAACCTCCTCCAGTGGAGCGTGGTGCACAATGGGGAGATCACTTCCTACGGGACCAACCGGCGGTACATCGAGAGCTTTGGGTATTACTGTACTATGTTTACGGACACCGAGGTTGTCGCGTACCTGATCGATCTCCTGGTGCGCCAGCATGGACTGCCCGAGGAACTAGCGGTGCGGGCGCTTGCACCACCCTTCTGGGACGAAATCGATACGATGCCGGAGAAGGAGAAACAATTGAACTCCGCCATCCGCCTCACCTACGGATCGGCCCTGATGAATGGGCCGTTTGCCATCGCCATCGCCCGGGAAGACCTGTTGATGGGATTCACCGACCGGATCAAACTCCGGCCGCTGGTGGCCGGGGAGAACGGGGACCGCCTCTATATCTCCAGTGAGGAAGCCGCGATCCGCCAGATGGACCCGGATGTGGAGCGGATCTACCTGCCACGGGCGGGGGAGCCGGTGATCGGGAGGCTCAAGGCGTGAGCATCGGAAGTATTCCCTCCCGCTACCGGATCCAGATCGACCATGAGCAGTGCATGCTGTGCGAACGGTGTGTTGAGAGCTGCCCGTATGGGGTGTTCAGACGGGAAGGAGATCGCATCCTGGTCAGCTCCCGGCAGTGCACCGCCTGCCATCGCTGCATCGCCATGTGTCCCCGGGACGCCATCACCCTTACCGAACGACCGGTGGATTACCGCAGCCACCCAGTCTGGACTGCGGGAGTGCGGGAATCGATCTACAACCAGGCCAGGAGCGGCAAGATCATCCTCTCCGGCATGGGAAACGTCGAACCGTACCCAATGATCTTCGACCGCTTGGTGCTCGACGCCTGTCAAGTGACCAATCCCAGCATCGATCCGCTGCGGGAACCGATGGAGCTGCGCACCTATCTCGGCAAACATCCTCTGGAACTGAAACTGCGGCAGAAGGATTCCGGCGATATCGAACTTCTTACTGAATTGTCCCCCACTCTTCAGCTGGAGACTCCCATTATGATCGCCCACATGAGCTACGGGGCGATCAGCCTGAACGCCCAGAAGAGCTTGGCCCGGGCCGCTGCCGATTCGGGGACGTTCATGGGGACCGGGGAGGGGGGGCTGCATCAGGCGCTTTATCCCTACCAGCAGCACATTATAGTCCAGGTCGCATCCGGACGGTTCGGGGTGGACATCAATTATCTGGAGCGCGGAGCTGCAATCGAGATCAAGATTGGTCAGGGGGCGAAACCGGGTATCGGTGGGCATCTGCCTGGAGAGAAGGTGGATAAGGAGGTCTCCAGCACTCGCATGGTCCCGCTGGGGAGCGACGCGATCAGCCCGGCCCCCCATCACGATATCTACAGTATTGAGGATCTGAAACAGCTGGTCCGTTCGCTGAAAGAGGCGACAGAGTGGAAAAAACCGGTCTTTGTGAAGATCGCCGCGGTTCATAATGCGGCAGCTATTGCAGCGGGGATCGCCCGATCCTCCGCGGATGCGGTAGTGCTGGACGGGTTCCGGGGAGGAACGGGGGCCGCACCCAAGGTTTTTCGCGACCACGTGGGCATCCCCATTGAGGCCGCGATCGCAAGCGTTGATGCAAAGCTGCGCCAGCAGCGGATACGCAACGAGGTCTCCCTGATCGCAAGTGGGGGTTTGCGCAGCAGCGCGGACGTGGCCAAGGCCATCGCACTCGGGGCCGATGCGGTTTACATCGGAACCGCAGCCCTGGTGGCCATGGGCTGCCGGGTATGCGGAACCTGCTATCGCGGGCTCTGTCCCTGGGGGATCGCAACTCAGCGAGAGGACCTCGCAGCCCGCCTCGATCCGGAGGAAGGAGGGAAACAGGTGTCCAATCTCATACACGCCTGGACGCTCGAACTCTCCGAATTGATGGGGGCTGCAGGGATCAATAGCATCGAGAGCCTGCGCGGCAATCGTGACCGGCTTCGCGGGTATATGCTCGATGAAGGGACCCTGTCGGTCCTCGATGTGAAACCGGTGGGGGCATGAACACGCGTAGCACAAGAATCGACGCGCAGGGAGTTCATTACACCGCGCTCAACCGGCAGATCCGGGAGGCGGTGGCCGAGGGGGCGGAAGAGATCGTCCTCGACAATGTTCTTGGCCAGCGCTTCATCGCGGACGGCCTGAAAGGAAAGGTAACCCTGCAGATCCACGGTGTCCCCGGAGGGGACCTGGGGATGTTCATGAGCGGCCCTACCTGCATCGTGTACGGCAATTGCGAGCATGCACCGGGAAACACCATGGATGCCGGTACCATCGTCATCCATGGAGGGGCTGGGGATGCGGTCGCCCACAGCATGCGGGGTGGCCAGGTGTTTGTGCGGGATAGTATTGGCTACCGGGGAGGAATCCACATGAAGGAGTACGAACAGAAGCGCCCCATTCTGGTAGTCGGAGGGGGAGCTCGCGCTTTCCTTGGCGAGTATATGGCCGGTGGCCTGATCGTCGTTCTGGGCCTCAAGCAGGAGAAACCGGTGGAAGAGCGAGGGATCGGGAGCGGCATCCATGGGGGAGAAATCTACATCCGGGGACCGGTAGATGAACGTTACCTGGGGGTCGGAGCGACCATAATGCCCTGGGGGGAAAAGCAGAAGGCAAAGATCCTTCCCTGTATCCGAGAGTTTGCCCGCCGGTTTGACGTGGACTGCGTTACGATCCTGGAAGACGATTTCACCTGCATTGGTCCCTCCTCCAGTCGCCCGTTCGCGAACAAGTATGTCTGGGAGTGAGTCGCAAATGGCTAAAACCTACCATGACCTGAAGAGAGAAGTCTGGGATGAAGGGCGCTGCGCTGGCTGCGGCGCCTGCGTAGCGGTCTGCCCGGCGGACGCTTTCTCCTATCCGGGAGGAGAATCGCATCCCCGGCACACCGAGTACTGTAAAGAGGCCTCTGATGGGGTCCCCTGTGGAGCCTGCTACGAGGTCTGCCCCCGCGTTCTTCCGCCCCGTGCAGACCAGCCCCTGGTGGGGGAATTCATCCGCCTTCTTTCAGCCAAGGCTGGCTTTGAGGTTCCCGGGAGGCAGAGCGGTGGGGCGGTGACCGCCCTCCTGCTTCATGCGCTGGAAACCGGGCTGGTGGATGCGGTGGTCACCGTTACCGAGGACCCGTGGACACACCGGCCTTCGTCAGCGGTGATCACCTCTTCGGAGATTCTGGTCACCCAGGCAGGGAGCCGTTACAACTGGTGGGTTCCGCTGATGGCGGCGCTCAAAGAAGCGGTGATTAGAAAAAAATACCACCATATCGCCCTAGTGGGGGTCCCCTGCGTGGTCCAGGCGACAAAACGGATCCGGGAGAGCGACAACGCGCTTCTCCGTCCCTTCAATCGCTCGATCCGGCTTGTCATCGGCCTTTTCTGCACGGAGAGTTTCGATTACGCGTCATTGGTGGAAGGAAAACTCACTCGGGAACGGCACATCGAACCATGGCAGATCCGCCGGTTCGAGGTAAAGGGGAACCTGGACCTTACCCTGAGCGACGGCACCACGCTGACCATTCCGCTTAAGGATCTTGAGGGTTCCGTGCGACCAGGCTGCGCAACCTGCACAGATTTCACCGCGCTGGATGCAGACATCTCCGCAGGTGCGGTGGGAAGCGAAGCCGGTTATACCACCCTGATCATCCGCACTCCCGTGGGAGAAGGGTTCCTCGAACAGGCGCTTCGCACCGGCAGACTGGTCACCGGCCCGGCAATCGACCGGAAGGCCATTGAGCGCCTGGCCGCAAAGAAGAAGAAAAGATGACCTGAAGTTATAGACGGAGTTATGCCAGGGTTGTGACCGATTCGTGGCCCCCCTGCGGGAGGAGCAATCCCTTCTTCTCCCCTCTGCTATTCCTGAAAATTACGTTCTATACGATAATGGCGAGCTCATGGCGGCGCGGAGTCTCCGGACCACTTCGAAACATTCTTCTGCCCGATCCGAAAGGTTCAGTTCTGCAGGCATTTTCCCTTGTCCATCCAGGCGGAAGCGTCTCGGGGATTGATCACAATCGCCTGGTCAAAGCCCCCAGAATGGGCCGCATCGAGATGCGTCAACGAGGTGAGGATCTGGAGGGCCGCCTCAAACTGGCCCAGGTGGGCCAGTGCTTTTCCTTTCATAAACAGGCTGTCCGTATCGGAAGGATCCAGTCTCAGAGCCTTTTCACTGCATCCCATCGCTTCTGTGGAACGACCGAGCCGGTCCAGGCAGTACGCCTCTCCGATCCAGGATCGGGGAACATTTTCCTCGGCCCGCATCCGGTGGAAACAGCCGATAGCCTGCTCGTAACGTCCCACTGACGCCAGATAAGTGCCCATGTGGAACCATGTTTCTGCGATTCGAGTATCCTTGTTCATTCCTCACCCTCCATTTTCCGGATGCGGGTCAGGGGGGACAATTTCTTCAGGAATCCTCCCAGGAAAGAAGAGAAGTCTTCCTGCCAGCAATCTGTTCCCTCCCGCACTTCCCAGCCTTCTTCCAGGGACAATTTGACATGCTTCCCCAGGCCGGTCTCAAGGATCTCGGAAGAGGAAAGGAGTGTGCGTGCGGAGGTGTGCCGCCGGGCGATCTCCACGACGTAGATGCCATCCTCGATGAATGGACCGGCATAGAGGTGGGGGCGCTCTTTGGTTAAAAATTTCAGCGCATTGTCCCTCTCCCACACCGGCGGTCCTGCGTGGCGGTGGACTGTCGGAAGACGGTCGACCAGCAGTTCAAACACCATCATGCTCAGCCGTTCCTGCATGCAGTAGTCCGATCGGTTCACCACGAATCCATTTCTCTCCAGAAGCCCCTGCAGAGCGGCCATACTCTTCCTTAGCTGAGGCACCACGATGTCCGGAATCAGGGAGGGTGTGCGCAGCAGAATGCAGTAGAGGAAGGTCCCTCGGTCCGCCAGGATCTCTGCGAACTCCTCCTGAGGCAGCGGCGGCTCCTCCATCAAAGTAAAGAATCCGGCGGACGGTCGCTCCAGGTATCCTCTGGCCATCTCCACAAAGGAAAATTTCTGGGCCGCGGAGACCGAGGCCGCGACGTTCCTCTTTGGATCCACCGGATCGATCACCACAAGGGGATCTTCAAACTCCTTCTCTGCGATCTTCTCGATGTCGATGACGGTGTACCTTTTCCAGCGGGAGGCCGCTTCCAGCAGGGGGGTGAATCCCTTGTATTGATAGATGAGCAGTTCGCACAGGTAACCTGCAAAGCCTTCGGTCATCTGGTCTGACCCGTAATAGCCTCCCGTCTTCGCAAACTGCTTCAGAAGCAGCACATCATCGGTGTAAGGTCCGATCCGCTCGCTGATGTAACGGGTGTGAAAGGGAGTTCGGTCCACCGCACTCTGGATTTGATGGGGGCTGGCTACCCGGTAGCAGGGGACCAGATCCACATCCAGGCCATCCACCAGGGCATTGATGTAGGGATGCTCCGCGTATTTCTCCTGGTACCGCTTACCATATACGGATGCGATGGAGCGGGCGAGCGTAAGCCCCTTCTCCTCCAGTTCAACCCTGGGGAGTGAGGGGTCAAAAAGCATGAAGACGTCCAGGTCCCGGTCGCCATTGAGCCAGGTATCGCGGGCCACCGATCCGACTACCATACCCTCGGCGATCCCGCTCTGGTCCACCGCGGCCACCAGCCTCCGGGCTACGGCGAGAATACGATCCCGATCTGCTTTTTCGGGACGGATCTGTATCAATATCGATTGTTCCAGGGGAGTCCTCATACACTCATGACCTCGAACAGATCTTCGTACCGCGGCCCAGAGGGAAGGAGTGTGCTCTTTTTAAGTCTGATGCAGCAGGCCTCTCCCTTTCCGAGGTATTCTTCGGCGAAGTGGCGAAGTGCCGGCAGCAGGGATGGATGAGGTCTCCTCACCCGGGCAAGAGTAACATGAGGGGTGAAGGCTCGGTTCTCTTTCGGAACACCGAAGGGAACGAGGACCTCTTCTATCTGCCGATGAAGCCGGGCACACTCCCCCCCGTCCTTCACGTTTCCCCAGACTACGCGGGGGGAGCGCAGGTTGTTTGCCCCGATGCCCCGCACCTCAAAATCGAAAGCCGGAAAACGGATGGTGCAGAGTGCCGAGCCGATCGGATCCAGCTGGGAAGGATCGACCTCTCCAATAAACTTCAGGGTGATGTGAGCGCTCTCCGCATTTACCAGGGTCAGTTTCGCCTCAGTGGCGGAGAGAGCTTCCTGACATTCCCTGATTCGTTCTCTGATTGGAGAGGGCAAATCAATAGCAATAAAAATTCTCACCATCAAACAGAATAGTGTTGCCGTACCTATAATGATAATCAATGGAGGCTGGATATGGTGACTTCGGGGATATCACCGGTAACAATCTATACTTTGGAAGACTGTCCTCATTGCGAGCTTCTCAAGGAATATCTGCAGGAAAATAATATTCCTTATCGGGAAGAGGATATGGGTACGGCGGGTCCGCTCACCGAGCTGCGGCTGAATGGAGTATTTGTGCGTGAGGCGCCCGTCTTGCGCATCGGTGACCGGTTCTTCACCTCCGCAGACCTGTTTATGCGGGGCGACATCAGGAAGGATGCGCTCTCCGGTATCTTCCCGGGTGACCAGCAGTGACCGCACCCCCGCCAACCAAACAGACCACTCTTGACGGTATCTTTATCCCGGCCATGCCCAAGGTCCGCACTTCGGACGGGCACATCATTGAGTGGGACCGCGAGCGGATCGTACGCCAGCTCCTACAGGAGACGAAGCTGGTTGAGACGTTCTACGGCAAGGAGGGGATCGATGGGGACCGTGCAGATATCGTCGCCAAAAAGGTAGAGCAGCACATCCAGAGGCTGGGACTGAAAGCCCTGAGCGGCCCCCTCATCCGCGAGATCGTGAATATAATGCTCCTGGAAGGGGGCATGGTAGAGTACCGCAATGTAAGTACCCGGGTGGGAACGCCGGTCTACGATGCCCACCTGATCGATGTGGGAAGAGGCTTTGAAGCGCATGACAATGCCAACCTCCAGGAGAATGCTGAGACTTCCCACAAAAAGAAAGCCGACAAGATCAGTAAGGAGCAGTACCTCCTTCAGCTGCCCCCGGTCCTTGCGGACTACCATCTCACCGGCGACCTGCACATCCATGACCTGGAATATTTCGGTACCCGTCCTTTTTGTATGGACGGAACGACGGTGATCCCGGTCCTGAACTATGGGAGGCACCACACCATCTGCCTCGATGACCTTCCCTTTTCCGGAGATGTCAGCTATCCTTTGCAGCTTTCGGTACTCACTCCGAAGGGGTACCGGAAGGTGAGCAAGGCTACCCGCCGACCAGTAGGTCCGGACGAACTACTCTGCCTGGAGACCTCCACCGGCAAGAGCCTGAAGGTGACCCGGGAGCACCGCATCCCGGTGCTGGAACAGCAAATGGTCGTGCGCATGGCCGGAGAGATACGCGTGGGAGACCGGCTGTATGGTCTCGGTGAGACTGGCGACCTGCGGGGCCCTCCGGAGCATTCCCTTGACCTGGTGCAGGAGTTCGCCCGTTCGGTTCCCCGGGAACAGCTGGCCGGTGTCTATGTGCGTGGACTGCGTCTCCTCTTCGAGGAATTGCGCAACCGCGAAGGTAGTTACGCTGCCCTGTCCCGGGCACTCGGGATCGAACACCGGAAGCAGTGGTATACCCGGGGGGTCATGCCACTATCGATATTTATCGACCTATGCAAACAGTTTGCCGTCGATTCCTATGGCGATGCCTGGATCGGGGTAGAGGGAAGCCCCCATGAACTGCCGGTGGTTCTTCCCATTACCCGTGAACTGGCCCGGCTTCTCGGCTATTTCATCTCGGAGGGAAACTACGAGGCTGTCCCAGGAAGCACGTTCAATCTGGCCATCACCGAGAATCACCAGTCCGGAGTGGTGATGGCCGATGCATATGCGTCGTTCCACTGCTACGCAACCCGTGTCGGTGGCGGGCACGACTGTACCGAGATCTACGGGGTTCCGGTGGAACAGAACCGGGCTACGAAGGTGTTTTTCGGGGGAAAACTGGTCTGGCTGTTCTTCCGTTACGTACTCGGGATCCAGGAAGGATCACAGCACAAATGCCTTCCCTGGTTGGTCTGGCACTTCGCAGATGACCTGCTCATCGAGTTCCTTTCTGCGCTGTTCACCGGGGACGGATCGGCATATTACCGCCCGGAAAAATCGGACTGCATCGTCAACTACACCACGACTTCGGAAACCCTGCGGCAGGAACTGTCGTTGCTTCTATCTGCGCTGGGAATGCATCCGCACATCGTGGAGATGTATAGTGAGGAGGAACGCACCACCCTGTACCGCCTGCAGCTGGACGGAGTGGCGAATATCCGGACCTTCTCCCGTTGGGCGCATTTCAATGACTCCCGCCAGGACCATATCGACCGGTTCCTGACCGCGTTCCATCCGGCCGGCGAGAAGGAGGAAGGGGAATATGTTACAGCGGTCAAACCGCTATCTCCCGCGGGCACCTATGTCTATGACCTCTTTCTGGAAGGTGATCCGGAAGAAGAGAGCCACCTGTTCTATGCGTCCGATGGCCTCCTCGTCCACAACTGTCAGGACTGGGACCTCCGCTATTTCTTCTACTACGGCCTGATGCCTGATGGAAACGGGACCAAGGCCTCCGTGGCCGGACCGGCCCGACGTGCGGAGGTGGCCATCCTCCATGCGGTGAAGGCGCTCGGATCGGCCCAAACCAATTTCGCCGGCGGGCAGGGCTACTACAACTTCCTCACCTTCCTCGCTCCCTACTTTGAGGGGATGCCCTACGACGCCATCAAGCAGCTGATGCAGATGTTTGTGTACGAGATGACCCAGATGATGGTCGCCCGGGGAGGTCAGCTGGTCTTCTCCTCGGTACAGCTCACTCCGGGTGTCCCCACGCTCTGGAGGGATCGCGCCTGCATCTATAAAGGCAAGGTCTGGGATGGCAAACAGGCACCAGTACGCACCTACGCGGAGTTCGAGCGCGAGGTGCGACTTCTCTTCCGGGCCCTGATGGAGGTGATGCTGGAAGGAGATTATTGGGGTAAACCCTTCAGCTTCCCCAAACCCGAGATCAGCATCGAACCGGACTTCCTGCATGAACAGGAGGAGTTCAATGCCCAGCATCCGGATCTTCCCACCTATCGTGACCTCTACCTGATGACCTTTGATCTTGCCTCCAAATATGGGACCCCTTATTACGATAACCAGATCCCCCCCTACCGGGGAGCAGGTGAGGGGATCTCCTGCTATCAGTGCTGCGCTTACCAGTTCTCCTCCACAGCGGCGGCAGATCACCGGTTCGAGGAGAAGATGAACTTTACCGATGGACTTCACTTTTCCATGGGTTCCTGGCAGGTGGTTTCCATCAATTGTCCCCGTGCGGCCTATCGGGCAGAGAAACAAGACGACCGCCTTTTCGTCGAGCTCAAGGCGCTGATGGACATCGCGGTGGAGGTCTTCCAGGTGAAACGGCGATGGATGGACATCATCCGGTCGCATGGACGGATGCCCTTTGCCATGCAGCGGCCCAAGGACCCGAACACCGGCGAACGGGGTGCGGTGGCGGTGGATCTTGATAACCTGGTGTACACCATTGGGGTAGTGGGGGTGAACGAGATGGTGCAACATCATACCGGCTGCCAGTTGCATGAGTCGAAGGCGGCGTTTGCACTCGCTATCCGGGCGATGACCGAGATGGAACTGTACGCACAGGAACTCTCGCGTCGCCACAAGATGACTATCGCCATCGCCCGCACTCCCGCCGAGACCACGGGACAACGCTTTGCGGTTGCCGACCTGCTCGATGCACGATTCCGCGAGCATGCCCGGCAGGTGATCAAAGGGAACCTCGATCAGGCGCTCCAGGAATGCCACAAAACACGGGATCTCCCCATCTACTACACGAACGGGACCCACGTAGCTCCCTGCGCCAATGTTCCGCTTACCCGACGGATCGAGATCGAGCATGTATTTTTCCCTATCGTGGACGGAGGAAACATTCTGCATATCTGGCTCGGGGAGGCCCGGCCCGATCCGCGGGGTTTGATGGACATGGCCCTGAACCTCTGCAGGAATTCCCAGGTAGGTTATTTCGCCTTCACTCGGGACCTCACCATTTCCCTGAAGCAGTTCCGGGAGTACCACCCTGATCGGGAAAAGATCATCGGGTGGTCGAGCAAGGCAGAACAGAAAACCGCGGTGTGACGGCAGAATAGGCCTTTCGTCCTTTTCTCCTGACCTGGAAATTCGTCCGGTCTACCCTCGCATCCAGTGCCATCTTTTTATGGCAGGTGAATTAGCCACTCTGCGATGTCGACCAGAGATAGCATGCGAACCGCCGATGAAATTCCCAAAAGACAGCTGGACGCACCGGCGAAATGGTGTCCATAGTGGGACTTGGTGGATTTCACCTGGGTTTTCCGGAATTATCGGAACAGGAGAGTATCCGCATCATCCGCACCGCAATCGATAGCGGGATCGACTTTATGGACAATTCTTGGGACTACAATGAGGGGCAGAGTGAGATCCGGATGGGAAAAGCGCTCCGGAATGGATATCGTGAACGCATATTCCTGATGACCAAGATAGACGGACGAGATCGAGAATCGGCCGCCTACCAGATCGAGGATTCCCTGGGGCGCCTGCAGACCGGGTACATCGATCTCCTCCAGTTCCCCGAGATCATCTATCTGGATGATCCGGAGAGGGTTTTTGCGGAAGGAGGAGCGATAGAGGCAGCTCTCGAGGCGAAGGAGGTGGGAAAAATCCGCTACATCGGCTTTACCGGACACAAGAGTCCGGACATTCATCTGAAGATGCTGGATACAGCGGCGGCTCATCATTTCCGGTTCGATACGGTCCAGATGTCCCTGAATATGATGGATGCCCATTTTGAGAGCTTCGAACGGAAAGTCCTGCCGGTTCTGATAGAGGAAGAGATAGGGTCATCGGGATGAAACCGCTCGGCAACGGGCACGTTCTCGAAAGCGGGCTGGTAACGCCTCTCGAGTGCCTCCAGTATGCCATGAATCTGCCCACGAGTGTGATGATCACCGGATGCAACTCGATGGCAATGCTGGAACAGGCTCTTGAAGCGGCAAGGATTTTCCGGCCGCTGGATCCAGATCAGGTGAAGGCGCTCCTGGCAAAAACTGCCCGTGCCGCCCGGAAGGGGGCCTTCGAACCCTACAAGACGACACACCAGTATGATTCGACCTACACCCATCCCCAGTGGCTGGGATTTTGTCCGTAGAGTACGCGCATTGTGGATTAAGAGAGTCCAGATAGAGATTTACTCCACTTTTTTTTCCACTTCGCTTCTCAAGGCGACAATTTTTATAGCTGGACCGGTGTAGTGCTCTCGCACGATGGAATCTTCAAAAGAGATAGAGCGGCTGAAGCGGAAGCTAATCGGGCTGTGGGATGTCGAACTCACCCGGACCAAACTCGGCGGGCCGAAGGTTACGGGGATGGGAATACTCCTTGCAAAAGAAACCGCGCAGGGTCACGCGATATTCGCCGAATTTGGTCTTTCCATTCCGGATACGGACCCTTATGAGGAGGGCGAGTTCTGGTGGGTGGACAACCAGGATAACAAGGTCCACCTCTTCTGCGTTAACTCGCGGGAGGAAGGGCGTGAACAGACCGGGAGATGGAAGGACGAAAATACCCTGGTTCTGGAGTGGAACGGCATCCAGGAAGGGAAACAGATCTCTGCCACCTTCACCTTCACCTGGGTTTCTTCCGATGAGATCCATGTGCTGAGGGTAGACAGGGTCCAGGGGGAGAAGGGACCGGTCTCTATCTTTACCTTAAAGCGGCAGAAGGAGATGACCCTCGCCTGAAAATGAGATGAATGATGCTCTTCTGTCAGGCACCCTGGATCCGGAATGATCCAGCCCCCAAAAAAATGCCTGTCAACCGGATGGTCTTTCCTCTGACCAGTCCCGGATCCGATGAGAAAACATTGAACAGCAGCAGAGCTCAAAAATAGACAGCATAGTGCAGATGATTGCGCATGGTAGAACCTGATACTCTTTTGATTATCGATGTGGGGACTGGTACCCAGGATATCCTTGTTTACCGGAAGGGAGAAGCGGTGGAGCAAAGCCCGAAACTGGTAGTACCCTCTCCGACGGTGGTGAAGGCCGGGGAGATCAGCAGGGCAACCAGAGCCGGCCGTCCGGTGTTCTTCGAAGGATTCACCATGGGAGGAGGCCCCGTCACCCGGGCAATCCGTGTGCACCTCCAGGCTGGGCACGCGGTGTATGCGACCGAAGAAGCGGCCAGAACCTTCCACGATAACCTGGAAAAGGCCCGGGCGGTGGGAATCAAAATCGTGGATACTCCGCCCGAGGACGCGATCCGGGTGATGGCCACCGATTTCATGGAGCTGGAACTTCGCGAAACCTTCGCCCGCTTCGGAATACCCTTCCCCAGGAAATACGCCTTTGCGGTGCAGGATCACGGATTCAGTCCAGAGCGGAGCAACCGGGCGTTCCGGTTCGAGCTGCTGCAGGAATCGCTGGAAGGAGGTAACTGGCATCTGGACGCCCTGGTCAGCGATCCACCGCGGGAAGAGATGACCCGCATGCGATCGCTCCGCACCCAGGCACCCGATTCCCTGGTCATGGACACCGGCCCGGCGGCCCTCGTGGGGATGCTCTGCGATCCCTGGGTGAGAGAGAAGGCCGGGACTGGGGTTGTGCTGGTGAATGTGGGCAACGGGCACACCCTCTCTGCGACCGTCCGTGGAGAAACGGTCTGCGGACTCTTCGAACACCATACCTTCTCCCTGACTCCGGAGAAACTCGGGTCGTACCTGAAGAAGCTATGCTCCGGAACTCTGACCAACGAGGAGATCTTTCAGGCGGGGGGGCATGGTGCCGCGGTTCATGTTCCGTTGGATGCGGAAACGATCGTGGCGACCGGCCCGAACCGAAGAATGCTCCTCCCGCATGCTTATCAGGCAGCCCCATTTGGCGACATGATGCTCACCGGGTGCTTCGGGGTGCTGCGGGAATGGAAGAGGTTGCGGGAATAAGAGTAACAAAAACTGTGAATAGTTGCGGAATTCCCGGTTGGATTCATCTTCACCAGGATGAGAAAAAAAACTCTATTTCAACCGCACATCGGCGATGTCATGCTGGCGCTGGGCCAGACGCTTCGCTTTAAAGATGTTTTTGCCGTCCTTCCCGATGGCGATGCCGCGGTCCTCATCCCGCACCGAGACGATGGCAATGCGGTCGTCGTTTTCGTTGACGAACTCCACCTCGGTGACCTGGGCAGGCAGGAAGCAGTTCCTGAGAAACTGTTCCGGATTGGGGGAGTACTCCACGACTTCGATGCGCTTGCCCATCTCCTCGGAAGCGTTCTTGATGCTTGCTCCTTTCTTTCCGATGGCTCTGCCCATCTCGCCCGGGTTTACCACGAAGATGATCCGCTGGTTCCGGTCATCAATGATACAGTCGCGACTCGAGGCACCGGTGAGCGTCTCGAACTGGGAGATGTGACGCATACAGTCCTCGGTAAGCACGATCTCTCCCATATCATCTCTCCTGTAAGGACAGAATATCTGATTCGCCAGGATCGATCACCGCGAGCGCGCTGACCAGGAACGGTTTTCCGCATGCTTTCCCGAGTTGCATGCTGGATCCGTCATAGACATAGACCGAAAGTCCCTCTTTCTGCCTGGCAAACTGTTTGAAGGATTCCTGGGTGTTTTTTGCCAGGATGACTAGTCGAGATTTCCCCTGCTGAATGCTGTCCTCTGTTTCGTTCCGGCCGAGGATTACGTCGCCGGTCTTGATGGCCTTTCTCAGCGATATGTTAAAATCCATTGTTTACACCCGTAATCGAGGTTTTGCGATCAATTTAACATCACCTGTGCCCAGCTGGATGGGCTGTCCGACGATGATGTTCTCAGTGACTCCGTTCAGTTCATCCACTTCGTTGGCGATGGCGGCGTCGAGGAGGTGGTTGACGGTGACTTCGAAGGCGGCACGCGAAAGTACGCTCTCCTTCTCACCGGCAATCCCATGGCGACCGATCTGCTTGACCTCACCATCCATGCACATCATATCCGCTACCAGCATGAGATGACGGACATCCACGTGGATACCCTGTTCGTTTAATGTACTGAGTGCCTCATGTATAATGGCATTTCTTGCCGCTTCGATGCCCAGGATGTCCGCTGTTTCGCTGATGTTATTGGACCGGGTGCGGGATATATCGACACCTTCAACCTCAAACACGTCTTTTAAATTGGATCCCTCGGTGTAGAGCACATACTCTTCCCCTTCTTTCCGCACCACCACACGCACGATATCGTTGATACCCTGGACGATCACGTTGCGCACGTGATCGGCAAGCTGGAATAGATTCTGGTAGCTCTCGATATCCTTGGGGAAAAACCGAATCAGGGCTTTCGCCTCATCGATCTCGTGCTCGAAATCGCGGTAGTGCCGGCGCTCCCGGATTTTCTTGGGGGAATTCTCCATGATAGTCGCGGGAGTGATTTTGCGCTTCTCACACTGTGCGATGATCAGCTGGACTACTACCTGCATGTTCTCCATATCCGTGGTGATATCGGCGAACTCATGGAGGGGCGCCGCCTCGATCTGCCAGCTCACTTCCCGGGCACGGTCCCGGTTCCCGCGGAATTCGGGGCGCAGGTAGATAGTCATGGTGGGGGTGCTTGGCTCCTTGCGGGCATCCATGATCTCAATTAGACGGGGAAGTCCCAGGGTCACGTTAATCTCGGCGACACCCGCGTAGTGAAATGTTCGCATAGTCATCTGGGTGCCCGGCTCTCCGATAGACTGGGCGGCCACGATGCCCACCGCCTCACAGGCTTCGATGCGGGTGCGTTCGTATTCCGTGATCACCGCTGCCGTGATGGTGCTGAACTGATCCCCGGTGATCGCTTTTCCTTCGATACTCGCGCGGAGCTGCTCCTTAGTCTTTTCCGGGACCGGCATCGTGGCGATCTGCTCTTCCATACTGGCGTCCATTTCAGCTCTCCTCCTTAAGCACGCTCTCCACGATGCCTTTCACGTCGACTGGATTCCCATAGCTACTCTTGGCTGGATCGGTGCCGTCCTCCCCGTAGAGGAACTGGATGATCCGTCCTCCAGTGGTGCGTACCGTCCCGTCATAGGCGACTTTGAGGTCCTGCAGCGCGTTGATCATCCTTCTTTGTAGGTACCCGCTCTGGGACGTCCTGACCGCCGTATCCACCAGACCCTCCCGCCCCCCGATGGCGTGGAAGAAGAACTCGGTGGGGGAGAGGCCGCTCTTGTAGCTGTTCTTGATGAAGCCGTGGGCTTCGGCTCCGCGATCGCGGCGCTTAAAGTGCGGGAGGGTCCGTTCATCGTAGCCCCGCATGATGCGCTCCCCGCGTACAGACTGCTGGCCGATACAGCCGGCCATCTGGGTGAGGTTGAGCATGGAGCCCCGTGCACCGCTCACTGCCATAACCACAGCACTGTTCTCCAGACCGAGGTGGCGACCGGCGATCTCACCGGTGCGGTCACGGGCCTTGCCCATAACCTGCATAATCTGCATCTCAAGGGTTTCCTCCTCCGTCCTCCCAGGCATGGGCTCGAGGGCTCCTTCCTCGTAGATCTTGATGCGGGTACGTACATCGTTCGCCGCGGTGTCCAGCACCTCGCGAATCTGGCCGTACTCGGTCTTGGAAAGGTCCTCATCGTCAATCCCGAAAGAGAATCCATCCAGCATGATAGAGCGGATGGCCAGCTTGGTCATGTCATCGATGAAATCGGCGGAGCGCCTCATGCCGTACTGCCGAATAATGCGGTGGAGGATCTGACCATCAAATGCCCCGATGGATTTCTTGTCGATGGTGCCGGAGTGCAACAATCCGTCAATGATCTTTACGTAGGCGTCCCGGTCACAGGATTCTTCCTTGCACTGCGGGCAGTTCTGGCAGGAACTGGCCCGGAACACCATGTTCAGGTCGGAGGGCAGGATCAGGGAAAACACCTGTTTGTTGCTCCAGTAGGGGATCCCCTCCTCCTCCCGGCCCGGTGGGGGGAGTCTCGGCAGATTGCGGGCCTCCAGCAGATAGAGCACGTCACGTTTGGGGAACCAGCGCAAACCGTGGGTGAGCATAAAGATGCCAGAAACATGATCGTGGATGCCGCCGATGATAGGTCCACCAAAGCGTGGGGAGAGGATGTTTTCCTGCACGGCAAGCAGGATGTGGGCTTCGGCCATCGCTTCCTCCGTCTGGGGAACATGGAGGTTCATCTCGTCGCCATCGAAATCCGCGTTATAGGGAGGACAGACCGCCGGGTTCAACCGGAAGGTCTTTCCCTGCATCACCTTGGTCTGATGGGCCATGATGCTCATGCGGTGCAGTGACGGCTGCCGGTTGAACAGTACCACATCGGTGTCGCGGAGCTGCCTCTCCACCGTCCAGCCGGGTTCGACCATTTCGGACACGGTCTGCAGGTTGGTCTCTGAGAGGCGGATGCGGCGGTTGTCCGGGCGGATCACGTAGTTGGCGCCGCAGGGGGCGTTCACGTCTTTGCGGTCCGGGCCGTTCATAATGAACTCCCGTACCTCAGTGATGTTGAAAGGGGTAACCCGCACCGGAATGGTCATCTCATTTGCACAGGCGAGTGGAATTCCCACCTCACGCACACTGATGTTCGGGTCAGGAGAGATCACCGTACGGGCGGAGAAGTTCACTCGTTTACCGGAGAGCGATCCTCGGAACCGTCCTTCCTTTCCCTTCAGCCGCTGGGAGAGAGTCTTTAAGGGTCTCCCGCTGCGGTGGCGGGCCGGTGGACATCCTGCCACTTCGTTATCAAGGTAGGTGGTGACATGGTACTGGAGGAGCTCCCACAGGTCTTCGATGATCAGCTGGGGTGCGCCCGCGTCCTGGTTCTCCTTGAACCGCTGGTTGATGCGGATGATATCCACCAGCTTGTGGGTGAGATCGTCCTCCGAACGCTGCCCGTTCTCGAGAATAATGGAAGGCCGCATGGTGACTGGAGGGACCGGTAGCACGGTAAGGATGGTCCATTCCGGCCGGGCGACTACCGGGTTGATACCCAGAGCCCGCAGGTCTTCGTCCGGGATCTTCTCCAGGCGGGCTCTGATGTCGGCCGGGGTGAGCTTGTGCTCCATCTTGCGGTTCCCCTCCATCCACACTTCAGAGAAGGTGGTGGGCTTCTCGAAGTTGATCTTGTACTGCTGCTCCGCGCAGTGGGGACAGATCTGCTCCTTCTTGATGTCCTTTTCCGTGAGGACATCCGGTCCGCTCTCTTCGTCGGTAGATAGCACCTTCTCGATCTCGGTGGGGGGCAGGAGGAGGCGGCTGCAGTTCCGGCAGGTCACCCGCAGCAGTTTGCGGATCAGGCGGGTGTACCCTACGTGGATGACCGGTTTTGCCAGTTCGATGTGACCAAAGTGGCCCGGGCAGTCCGCAGCCTTCTGGTCGCAGGTCTTGCATCGCAGGCCAGGGTCGATTACCCCGAGGTTGAGGTCCATAAGTCCCTGAGGATAGGGGAACCCGTCCTCATCATAGGTGTCCGCCCAGATGATCTTGCGGACACTCATCTTTCTGATCTCTTTGGGGGAGAACAGACCGAACTCGATCTTTCCGATACGTTTTGGGCTTGGCATGTCAGGACCTCCTATACCATATCCTCCAGGCGAAGTCTCGGGGAAATGCCCATACTCTTCATCTCGTCGAGAAGCAGTTTGAACGCGTAGCTCATCTCCACCGGGTAAATCTCCGTCTCGTTTCCACAGGCCAGGCAACGGGTGACGTTCCGCTTGCGGTCCAGGAACGCGATCATCCCGCAGTGAGCGCAGACGTACTGGACCACCTTGTCGGATTCGTCCAGCAGCCGCTCCTTGAGGGCAAGCGCGGCCCCGTGGCCGATCATCACGTCCCGTTCCATCTCCCCGAATCGAAGTCCGCCCTCCCGGGCACGCCCTTCGGTGGGCTGCCTGGTGAGTACCTGGACCGGGCCGCGGGAGCGGGCATGCATCTTGCTGGAGACCATGTGGTAGAGTTTCTGGTAGTAGATCACACCCATATAGATGTCTGCCAGGAACTGGCGGCCGGTGATCCCATCATAGAGGATCTCCCGGCCAGTATGAGCGAACCCCAGAGTCTTCAAGGACTCGCGAAGGTCTCCCTCGGTCTCTCCGCTGAAAGCGGTGCCGTTGATGCGGCGCCCCTCCATCGCACCTACCTTACCACCTAGCATCTCCAGCATGTGGCCGATGGTCATCCGGCTGGGGATGGCATGGGGGTTGATGATCAGATCCGGCATCATGCCATCCTGACTGAAGGGCATATCCTCCTGGGGTGCGATGAGCCCGATGACCCCTTTCTGCCCGTGACGGGAGGCGAATTTGTCCCCCACCTCCGGGACACGGAGGTCACGGGTGCGGACCTTTACCAGGCGGGAGCTGTTCTCACCCTCGGTAATGATTACGGTGTCCACAATCCCGTGCTCGTTGCTACGCATGGTCACCGAGGTGTCGCGTCGTTTTTCAACCGCGATCAGCTCGCTGGTCGGCTCTTCCAGAAAACGCGGAGGAGAGGTCTTCCCGATCAGGACGTCTTTTTCGACGACCACGGTCTCAGGGTTGATAATTCCGTCGTCGTCCAGGTGTTTATAGAACTCTGCCCCATGAGCGCCGGCCACTTCCTCATCCGGGATCTGGATCTTGTCGATCTGACCCCCGGGATAGCGCCGCTCCTCTCCCTCGTAGGTGCGGAAGAAATGGGACCGTCCTAGTCCCCGGTCGATGGAACCTTTGTTGAAGATGAGGGCGTCTTCGATGTTGTAGCCTTCAAAACTCAGGATAGCGACTACGAAATTCTGGCCAGCCGCTCGGTCATCGGAGCCGATGGCATCCGAGGTCTGGGTGTGGACGAGGGGTTTCTGCACATAGTGCAACAAGTGCCCCCGAGTATCCGGACGCAGCTTCATATTCGCCGCGGCAAAACCGAGCGCCTGTTTCACCATCCCTGCCCCCATGGTAACCCGCGGGCTCGCATTGTGTTCGGGGAAAGGAACATGCGCAGCCGCGATACCTAGCATCAGGGAGGGATCGATCTCCAGGTGAGTGTGTTCGGGGGTGAGGTCTTCGGGGGTCATGGCGATGAACAGGTCTTCCTCTTCCTCGGCATCGATAAATTCCACCAGCCCGCGTTCTACCAGCTGGCTGAAATCGGTCTCCTCCTTTTTCAGCCGTTCAACGTCCTCATCAGTGATCAGAGGTTTTCCATGGTCGAGCACGATCAGGGGACGCCGTGCCCGGCCTCGGTCGGTGTTGATGATGATATCCCCGTTGTATTCCTTGTAGGATACGTTGACTTCGGAAGGAAGTTCCCTTCGGCGGCGCATTCCCCGAAGAGAGGAGACAAGCTGCTTGGCCCGGGAAGGTGTACCTTCCACACCGGGTACGTTGTCGATCAAGCCAATGAACGCACCGTCTACGAACACCCGCGACTTCTTCATTCGACCTCTCCCCGCAGCGGTTCGACACCGAGTGTGTATAGGATCCGCTTCATCTCCAGTTCATCATCGACGCCTTTACTGATCTCCACCATCTGGGCGAAGTTCTTCACCAGCCCGCAGTTCGGCCCTTCAGGAGTCTCGCTGGGGCAAATCCGACCCCACTGGGTGGGGTGCAAGTCCCGGGCTTCGAAATGGGGCTGCGAACGGGACAGGGGTGAGATTACCCGCCGCAGGTGGGAGAGGACAGACATGTGATCGACCCGATCAAGGAGCTGGGAAACCCCGGTCCTGCCTCCTACCCAATTACCGGTGGCCAGGGGATGCAGGAGGCGCTCGGTGAGCACATCTGCCCGCACCGCGGTTCCGATGGAGAGATCGCGGTGGCGCATGCTCGCCCGCTCCAGCTGGTATTTGATGTCCCGGGTCAGCCGGTTGAGGGAGATACGGAACAGATCTTCCATCAGGTCGCCCGCCAGTTTGAGTCGTTTGTTGGAGTAGTGGTCTTTGTCGTCGATGCGGCGCTTGTCCAGAACCAGGTCGAAACAGGCCTCGGCCATTCTTCCCAGGAAATGAGCTTTCGCTAGACGGACGCTCCGCACCGTCCCTTCGTACTCCGGATCTCCCTCTTTGAGCCCGACAGGCATTAGATAGTTCAGGTGAGGCAGGAGGTAATTATCCAAGACGAACTCCGCCCGCTTCCGCTGGTAATCCCGTGTCTGGTTGGGGGCTAGCTTCCTTCCTACATACATGATGCCGGCTTCGACAGAATCGCACTCCGCGCTCTCCTCCAGATTCTGCATCATGAAAGTGAGTATGTCTACATCCGTGGAGACCGCATTCACAATCTCCTCATCGGTCACCAGGCCTAGCGCCCGCATGAGGTCCACGAACCGCAGGTGGCCGGCTACTGAGGGGAAGGAGACTTCAAGCAGGTTCTTCTTGTTGCGTTCGACCACGATCAGCGCCCGATATCCCCGGTACTGGGAGAAGACCTTGGCTACGTAGATCCTCTCGTTATACCGCTCCGTGAACTCGGTCATGATCTTGTTGGAGGCGAGATCCTCCAGTGTCATCAACACCCGCTCGGTCCCGTTGATGATGAAGTAGCTGCCCGGATCAAGAGGATCTTCTCCGTGTTCCACCCGCTCTTCGTCGGAAAGACCGAACAGGTTGCAGGACATGGATCCGACCATAATCGGAAGCTGACCGATAATCGCGATCACCGGCTCATGCCTCTCTCCCCCCTGCACGAGGGTCATCTCCAGCTGGATGGGAGCCGCATAGGTGAGGTTGCGGAGGCGGGCTTCTGCCGGGAACAGGTCTCCCTGGGACCCGTCCGCTTCCCGCACCATCGGCTTCTTCACCTCGATTTTTCCGAGCTCTACCCAGACCGGCTGGTTGCTTTTTCCCCTGCTCTCGATATCGGTTTCAATAAGCTTCTGTTCGTTCACCACTTTCTGCAAGTTGTGCTGGAGAAAATTGTTGAACGAATCCAGCTGATGTCTCGCTACGTGTGAACGAGAAAAATATGCCCTAGACAGAACAGACCTATCCAGCAATATATCGCCCCCTGAAATTTTTAAGATTATTTCTTCGGCCTTTTGATAACAAGACGGTACGACTCAGCTATCCCCGCAGTCTGGCTGAAGCGAACGATACGTATCACATCCCCGATCTTTGCTTTGATAGCTTTTGCTGCGGGATCGTCATGGAAAATTTTTGGTAGCTGATCACTGGTGAGATGGTAGCGGGAGAATAGTGCCTGCACGTCCTCCTCGCTCATAATCTTATGTTCGGGTACCATCACGTGATCCAGCACATTGATGGTGCTCACGTTTTCACCAACCTCCGGACTCAAAGAAGCGGATTTTCAGATGCATCACCGGTAACACACCACAGATTCATTCCCCGTGGCAGCGGGCTCGGGGGGATTTGAACCCCCGACCACCTGGTTAAAAGCCAGGCGCTCTACCTAGCTGAGCTACGAGCCCCTCCCCCTCTCCTCTATGTGGCATTATTACAACGCGCGAAAACTATTTAAATATTCTTATCCTACATTTGTTTTCCGAAATCTCCGAAATTAAAAGCATTTCGATCTCGCCCGATGCACGAGGTTCACTGCAAAGTTGCTAAGGAAGATCCCATGGCCGAGGAGCATCCCGTTGATACCCAATCCTCACTCGTAACCGGAGCTATGGCGATCATCTCTCTCCGTGACCACTATTATTTACCTGATCATTGCGGTGATTCTGATTATTCTGGTCGGATTGTCCTTCTATAGCGTGTTGCAGCAATTTGTCGCTCTCTTCTCCGGTATCCCCTTCACTGACGGGATCCTTTCCATTCCTCCATACTATCCTTCTGTCCATCATTCATTCTAGAACTTTTGGAGATGGTGGTGGTCTATTTCCGCACCCATCGGGTGCAGGTCCGGCCCTATACTCTTTGCCGGTCTCACTGCGATGATCCGGCGGGTCCTGGTGTTTGGGGTGGAGCAGGTCGGAGTGATCGACCTGTTAACCACGGTCGCTGTGATCGCCATGCTGACGGCTGCCATTGTATTGATTGGCAAAGAAGAGGAAGAGACGACATAGAAGTTTAGTCGGTAACCGGATTTGATCAGAAAAAGAATTGGTATTTCGGTGTCAGAAATCAGATCTCTTCCTCTTCATCAATGCTGTTCTCTCGTATTCTATCCACTCGAACGGACCGGGCATTTAGATCCAGACGACGAGAAGAAAAGATCCTCAACCTGTTATCGAATATTCTACTTTTTTGATGAGAAGAATCGTCTTGAAAAAAGTCATTTCTGGCGGAGAGGTTCTTTGACTTCCATCGCCTTCGAGAGCTCGCCGCGAATGTGTTGCAGGCGTTCTTCCTGGAATTTTATGCTGGTACCCATGCTCTTGATCGCAGTCGAGATCTTTTCGCTGAGGGCCACCTTGGAGTCGTGGATGTTATAGGTAGTCTCCAGGATTTTTAACAACCGCTTATTTACGTCCACACTCTTACTAAGGCGGGCATACTCCTCGATCATGCGCTGATCGAAACCGGCCTTCTTTGCCTCTTCCACATCTACGTTGATAGTGGTCCGCCGCTTCAGTACGTGCTCAATGGTATCGTACAGTTCGCGGTGCGTGATGGGTTTGAGCACGTAGTCCTCTATGTACATCCCATATTCCTGCGCCTCTTCGGAGGTGAGTTGTTTTGCGGTAAGCATGAGGACCGGAATATCCTTGGTATCCGGATTGTTTTTGACGTGTTCCAAGGTCTCCCATCCATCCATAGGCTCCATCATGATATCCAGGAGGATCAGGTCCGGTGCTACTTCTTTGAGGATGTCCAGGCATTCCTGGCCGCTATACGATGCGATCGCGCGGTATCCTCCTCGCTCCAGCATATTGATAAATACATCGACGATAAAAGGGCTGTCATCGACAACCAGTATGGTGTTCACAGTATCACCTCTCCCCCCATCTTTGATGCGATCTCTGTCAACCGCTCAAACACGGGTGAAATATCTGTCTGTTTATCGACTGTGGCGCTTACTAGCATCCGCTCCCCCGCGCCCATGACCAGAAGAAGAACGTCCCGAGAATAAGCCACCAGATGGGAAGGTTCGGGGATGGAGAGCAGATTGGTTGCCGCCTCGGCAGAGGCGAGCATTGTAGCACTGATCGCGGCAAAGGCAGAGGCAGGAACCTCATCCCGAAGGCTCTTACCGATCAGAGTACCATCTCTTGAAATGACTGCACATTCAACGACGCCTTTGGTTGCCCGGATCTCTGCTACCGCATCATGAATCGAATCTTTTACCATTTGCTGGGTCGCCATCAGTCTTTTACTCCGACATTCTAAACTCTACCGTATGGTCATATAAAATTATTCTTTTATTATCCGTCCAACCATCCATGATGGTTAGGTTGGTTTTAAAGATAATAATATTTTCATTTTCAATAATAAAAGGAAACAATAATATTATAAAATTGGGAAACCTTAAGTAGTACAATGCAACTTCCGCGGGGAACCTTCCACTCGATCAAGAAGTATGTAACGTTCCGCTCGCTTCTGGATGAGACAGTAACATCGCAGTTCACCGGAAGCATTCTCATCTCTTTTCCGGACGGAGTGTCATTCCTCGTCCTAGAAGCGGGGAGAGCGGTGCTTGCATCCTGCCAGAATCTGTGTGGAAAAGATGCACTCAAGCGGATGGAAGGGATGGGCGACATGCGGGTTGATGCAGAGCTCACTGCTCTGAATGGATCCCAGCTTGCACTGGCTCAGGAATTCAACAAATCCTGCCAGACCAGGCTAGAATCGGGTTCTTCGGTCTTCTTTGGTAAAAAGGAGGCTTTTCCCCGCCAGAATCACGTGCCGGCAGAAAAAACGGTGATCACCCCAGTCGCAAAGCCTTCCACGAAACCCCGAACAACTTTCGGCGAGGGTGAGGTGGAACATCTCCTTCATGGAGAACTGGATGCACTCGATCGTATGGATCTGGCCAAAATTAGCGGCAAGTTCCGCCTTAATGCCGAATCAATCGCCCGTGAGCTGAAACTGGATCATCTGGGGAAAGACTGAGAGGAAAACGGTGAGACCATGGATGATATGACGCTTCTCCTTATTCTGGGCGCAATGGCATTTGTTCTCGCAGTGAGCCTGGTGCTGCAGATGATGACCATGCGCGATATGCAATCGTTGAAAAACAGGCTTACAGCCCTGCAGACACGGCCACCGGTGGTGGAATCCCCCCCACCCCAGAAGAGAGAATTCACCGTACCAATCTTGCCAAAAGATATGGATCTCCTGATTAAACGCCACAACTCCATCGAAGAGAGCATCAGTGCACTTGCCGAACTGGCCCGGGTGGAAGGGATCACGCTCGCCACCCGCGACGGCCTAGTGGTTGCCTCCAACCATCGGGACGCCCAGCAGGATGCGGCGACTTTCAGCCACCTGATCAACAAGGGGGGAGTGAACAGCGATCCAGGAGTTAAACTATGGCAGATCGAGCACAAGGCAGGGACCCTGATTGGTATCGTTCGATCAAAAGAACAGCTGGCAGGAGAAAAGTGGGCATTTATGAAGGAAAATGTGAGTAAAATTTTAAATTACTGGTTATAATCAGAGAGAGCCGTATAGGAAAATATATATGAAAATTACAACAATCTGTCCAATAGAAGGATTCCCATGATCAGGGCATACACCATTGCATCAGGAAAAGGGGGTACCGGCAAAACAACTGTTACCGTAAATCTCGGTACATCGCTTGCCCAGATGGGAAAAGAGACCTACATCATGGATGCAGATATAGGCATGGCCAACCTCGGCCTGATCCTGGGTCTTGAAGATGTTCCCGTCACCCTCCATGAAGTTCTTGCCGGCAAGGCAAGCGTCAATGAAGCGATCTACGAAGGACCCTATGGGGTGAAGGTAGTCCCAAGTGGGCTCTCCCTGCAGGGATTTCAGCAGGCGAATCCGGAAAAGATGCGGGATGTCATGCGGGATCTGGTCAGCCGGTGCGACTTTCTGCTCATCGATGCTCCGGCCGGCATCAGTCGTGATGGCGTAATCCCCCTCGCCATTGCTGATGAAGTTATCCTGGTGGTCAATCCGGAACTCTCCTCTATCGTCGATGCGCTGAAAACGAAGATCCTCACTGAAGTGGTGGGGGGCCATGTCTACGGTGCTATTGCCAACCGGGGAGGGATCGACCAGAATGATATTATACAGCAAAAGATGGAGAAATCCCTGGGGGTCAAACTGATCGGGGTCATCCCGGAGGATGCCAATATCCGTAGAGCTGCGGCGTTCAAGACACCGGTGGTGGTAAAGTACCCCACCTCCGATGCGGCACGGGCGTTCAAGCGTATCGCCTCGCAGCTAGCAGGTGTCAGGTACGATGAAGCGGCGGTCAGCTCATCGGAAGGGTTCATCGAGCGATTCGCGAGAGTCCTGTTCCGAGGAAAGAAATGACCCCGGAAGAGATCCTCCTGCCGCTGCTTACCGTGGTCATCGCGATGGAACTATTCATGATGTATCTCATGCATATCCGCATGAAGCAGCTGAATGGGGAAGTGGAACGTCTCAGCAGCAGGATGGAAATAACGGACGTCGAACTGGATCAGCTCACCAAGAATATCGAAGAGTTTAAAAAAATCCAGATTTGAACCCCCCATCGAATGCGAACATAGATATGATCTGCCTCCCCATGCGTAGAGGGGCCATAGGGTAGCCTGGGCATCCTAGGAGACTGGGGGTCTTCTGACCCGCGTTCAAATCGCGGTGGCCCCATTGACCATGGTTTTTTGGCCGGGATTGCCATGAGAATGGATCCATATTGTTTTCAGTGTCTGCTTTCGCGGGTCCGGTTCGAATGCAGTCTGGTCCTGGATGAACCGGATGCCATTGAGGCAATTTTGGAACGCTGCAGAAATCGTTTGGAAGTGATCCGCTCACAGACTATCCCCGCACCCCACATCGCAACAGAAATCCATCGCACCGCGTACCGGTTGATGCACAGTGAGGACCCCTACGAGTCCCTGAAACGGTCCAACAACACCACCGCATGGGAGGTCTGTACAGCGGTGCGCCCCTTGCTTTCCACTTTCCGAGAGAAGGTGCTGGCAAGCATCATCGGCAACACCATGGACTACGCGGTGGAATGCCACACCGTGGCTGAAGACTTCCGATCTTTCTTCCAGAGGGAATTCCGCAAAGGACTGGCCATCGACAATACCGAGGCGATGCTGTCCCGCGCAGCAAGGGTGGTGTATTTTACTGATAACTGCGGGGAGATCGTCTTTGATCGCCTCGTGCTCGAGCATCTTGCCCGGGCAGGATCCCATATTACCCTTGCCGTTAAAGGAGCGCCTATCCTGAACGATGCCACCCTGGATGACGCCCGGGCCTTGAGATTGGATACCCTGGTGGACATACTCACCACCACCGGCAGTGGGGATGTCGGAGTCTCCCTGGAAAAAATTCCCCCCGAGCTCGCCTCCGCTCTGGACAGCGCATCTCTGGTCATTGCCAAGGGGATGGCCAACTACGAGGCGCTCAATGAAGAAGAAGCACGTCTTCCCCCTATCGCCTACCTGCTCGCGGCAAAATGCGACCCCATTGCCCGAAGCATCGGTGTTCCCCGGGGTTCGTATGTTGCGATGCTTGCTTCGCACTAAAATGTTTTATCCAGACACTGCTGGAGCAGCTCCCGGACGACGGGATTATCTGGTGCGATCCTTCGGGCTTTTTCGGCGAATTGAATTGCTTCCTCGGTTCTGCCTGCCCTGAGCAGCCTCCGGATCAGCTCCTGCAGAATCTCCAGATTGTTCGGGTCGATGTGGTGTCCGCGCTGCAGAAGCGGGATCGCAGCCTGGTCTGAGGGTTCGAGCAGAGACATGCTATACCAGAGCGCAGGCTGGTTTGGTTCGTACCTTCTTGCCTTTAAGAACGATTCTCTGGCTTCCTCTGGTTTGCCCAGACCAAGGGAGGCCAGCCCATGAGCATACCATAGCTCTCCGTCGTAGGCATTCAATTCCAGAAGATTCTGAAAGATCTCCTGGGCTTCACAGTATTTCTTGAGCTGTAAGAGAGCAGTCCCCACCTTCATCCATGCCTTATAGTTTTCGGGCTCTTCGTGCAGGGCAGACAGGT
>JAJRCO010000274.1 GCA_028678905.1 Methanomicrobiales archaeon | reverse complement strand
TCGAAACACCGCACAGCCCCATCATAATCCTGCCGGTCAAAGAACTTTATACACTGATTTAGAAGAGACTGGGGGTCGGATCCAAAAAGAACTCCCCTAACGGCGTTTCCAAAACCAGGCATTTTTCTTTCTTATTAAAAAATATTGCGATGAAATATATGTAGTTTCTGCATCGAAACCGATTCAACACTGCTTATCTCCTAGGTTTTTTATCTACCATCTGCTTCTGATCCTTTGGATCCCGGGACAGATATCTTGGGCCTCAATCGCCATTTCCTGCGCATATTCAGGAGAAACGCCGCCACCACCGCGCCGAATGAGATGTTATAAATCCACAGAATGGTGCCGTTTGTGAAATCTGTCCCGATCAGATTGGCGTGGACGATTGCAAGGAGGAGGGCCACATACATCAGGGTATGTGCGTAACGCCAGCGTTTCCACCTGGTGTGCAGAAGACTTCCGGCGACTGCGATGTAGAAAAGGATGAGCGCTACCCTACCTCCGTTGGCCCAGAAATCGATCCATGACCGGAAAGATGGTATGAACACGGCCGGGGTCATCACCAGGAAGGCATAAGAGAACGGATGTACGGTAAAGAGCACGAAACCAAGAACTGCAAATGTATGATGAACCCGAATAAATGGTCTGCCAAAGGTCCGCGCCACCAGGACAAGATACGAGGTGCTGATGGCCGCGATGGCGGTCATCAGAAATCCATACAGGGCGCTAAGTCGGACAACCCATCCCAGAGGGCTGTCATAGATAGACGGATCCGAAAGAACAATTGCGGTAACAAGTATAAAAAGAAGGACGATCAGACCAACAAGTCCATACCCTGCACGGGAAATGGGCATCAGTATACGTTAGAGATGAGGTGGGTTATACTTTTCCGAAGTTGAACTGTCAATGCAGCGCGGCTGATTGCGGGATAGGGCAACCAGGTAAGATTGTTAGGAGTCCGGCAGCTGATTTTATCGTTAACCGGTGATATCATGTTGTGAAACGATTTCTGCTCCTCTCTGTTTCCCTGCTGGTGCTGACACAGAGCATCGTAGGTTGTGTGACTCCCCCTCCCGGGGGAAACATCACCACGCCTCCTAAGACCACCTCCTTTCCCTCTCCCTTCCCAACGGTTACCGAAGACTTCACCTCCTGCTGGGTTGATAGCGATTGTGTCCCTGAACAGTGCTGCCATCCTACCAGCTGCATCAACCAGAGGTTCAAGGGCGTATGCACTGTTCTCTGCACTCTGGTGTGTGAAGGACCTATCGACTGTAACGCCGGCCATTGTGGATGTGAAGCTGGGACATGCCGGGTGATCTCGGGTGCTGCCTCCTGAAATTTCCTAATTTCGAATTTTCTGCTTCCTATCAACATAATAAGGCGTTGAGCATATCAGTCGGAGGTTCCACTCGTCCACCACGAGGGTTTGTAGATTCCCTTGAAAACCTCAAACCAGAGGATACTCGCCACACCAGCAGCGAGGCTGAGCAGAATCTCTACCAGACCGAGAGGACTAAATCGGAAGAGATCCTGTAGGGTGGGCACCAGAAGCACAAGGCTCAAGAAGAGAAGAGTCCCCGCGGTGACGATCCATAATGCTGGATTGGTTCTTCTCAGGGTGTTAAATACGGTTTCAGTCCAGGACCGGTTGGTGAAGATCAGCCCCAGGTTGGCGATCACGATGGAAGTGAAAGCAAGAGCACGGGATTCCATCTCCCCTAGCCCTTGCATGGTTGCCACAAGGTATACAGCCAGGATTACCACCAGCACTACTGATCCCTGGATCAATCCAAGGCCAATGATCCGGCGGCTGAAGAGACCCTGCTCTACTCTTCGGGGAGGGCGGTCCATAATGCCTGGTTCTTCGGGCTCGGATTCAAAGACGATGGAACAGGAGGGATCGATGATCAGTTCAAGAAACACTATGTGTACCGGCAACAGAATGAGGGGAAATCCGAACAGTACGGGGAACAATGACATCCCTGCAATGGGGACATGGATCGCGAAAATATAGGCGACCGCTTTCTTCAGGTTATCAAAAATTCTCCTTCCCAGCCTGATGGCCGCTACTATCGAGGTGAAATTATCATCCAGGAGTACCAGGGAGGCCGCTTCCCGAGCGACATCGGTTCCTCTGCCTCCCATGGCGATGCCGATGTCCGCAGCCTTCAGAGCGGGCGCATCGTTCACACCATCGCCCGTCATCGCGACTACTTCTCCACAGCTCTTGAGAGTCCTTACAATGCGGAGTTTCTGCTCGGGGACCACCCGGGCAAAAATATCCACCTCCCGGCAGCGTTCCCGCAGCTCTTCATCGGTCAGCACATCGAGTTCGGTGCCGGTTAGATACAGGTCGCTGTTTCGAAGCCCAATCTGTCGTGCAATAGCCTGGGCGGTGAGCGGGTAATCCCCAGTGATCATGACCACCCGGATTCCAGCCGAGTAACATTCCTGCACCGCACCAGGGACCTTCAGTCTGATCGGATCGGCAAGGCCTACCAGGCCTAAGAATGCAAAAGAAATATCGTGCTGAATATTCGGAATCCTGGTCCTCGGGATTTTTGCCCAAGCTACCCCAAGCACCCGAAGCCCTTCTGCCGCAAGTAGATCGACATTCTTTTCCAGATCCTTTCTTTTCTCTCCCGTAAGATGGCAGAGATCCGCGATCGCCTCTGGTGCCCCTTTTGCCGCCGCCACATAGTCCCCTCCCCCGGGTGGCTGCCATACGTTGGACATGGCGAGTAGCTCCGGTGAAAGAGGATACTCCTGAACCAGTGTCCAGTCTCGGTGGATATGCTCTGTCTCGGCGAGATCCTCGGAGAGAATACGGAGCGCTTTTTCCATGGGATCGAAGGGGTCCTGCTTGCTGGCAAGGATGCTGAATTCGACCAGATGGTGACAGTATTCCGGAATCGGCTTGATCGGATCATAGGTGCAGGTCTCTTCCTGGACGAGAAACTTCCGGACACTCATCCGGTTCTGGGTGAGCGTCCCGGTCTTATCCACACAGAGCACAGTCGCAGATCCCAGTGTTTCGATCGCCGGAACCTGACGGGTAAGTACTTTTTCTTGGGATATCCTCCAGGCACCGAGAGCCAGGAAGATGGTGAGGACGACCGGAAATTCTTCCGGGAGGAGTGCCATAGCGAGAGTGATTCCGGCCAAAAGGCCACCGATCCAGTCAAGACGGGTCATTCCATAGACCACCACGATCACTCCGCAGAGTAACAGGGCAACCACCGCGATATCCCGCACCAGGTGTGAGACCTCCTTTTTCAAGGGTGTCTCCTCCCTGTCTACCGTGGTGAGAATGGTGCCGATCTTCCCCAGCTCCGTCCTTGGTCCTGTGGCGAACACCTCGGCCAGCCCCTGCCCCTGAACGACCAAGGTTCCCGAATAGACTATGGGCTGATCATCGCCTCCTGGCCGTCCGTCCGTGGTTCCTTCTTTCGGGGCCGCTTTCCGAACGGGGACAGATTCCCCGGTGAGGAGAGACTCATCCACGATGAGATTGTTTACCGAGAATAATCTGGCATCCGCAGGAACACGGTCTCCTTCTGAAAGAATTAGAATATCACTGGTGACTATGTCCCGGCCCGGAATTCTCTTTTGCTCTCCCCCCCGGATGACCAGAGCGCGGGGACTTGAAAGATCGCGGAGCGCTTCCAATGCCCTCTCTGTTCTCTGTTCCTGGTATACGGTAATGCCGATGATCAGAAATACGAAACTGAGTAGCATGAGGGCTTCACGAAGATCCCCCAGCACCACATAAATCAGCCCACTCACCACCAGCAGGATAAACATCGGCTCCCGGACCACATCGAGGATTATGCCCAGAATGCTCCGTTTTTTTGAAGATGGGAGTTCATTAAATCCCTCCTTGGCAAGTCTGAGACCCGCCTCTTCTTCAGAGAGTCCGGAGAGGGACTCTATATTGATGCCTGCCATGAGGACACAAACCACGGACGACTTTCCTTACAAAATCACTGCTGGATTTCCTTTAAGAATCTATCTCTGGATGGCAATAGAGAGTGCGCAGGAGAAGTAAGCAGTGGTGCAAGTATGCACACCAGCAGCTTTAAGCCCGGATATTTCTCACCAAAGCTCTATACTATGACTTCTCAGCATTTTCCCCTCAACGAACCCTTTAAGCCTTCACCTTCCCTGGTCACCTGGTTCAGGGTGGACTTTCTCCTGTTCATCCTCTTTCTACTTGTCACCTCTTATACACCGATCGCTCTTTTCGGAGAACTCCCTCTCTCCGTTCACACATGGATCCTGGGTGGATTTGTGGTCGGAATTATTCTATTCTTTACCTGGGCCAGTCTGTATTACCAGAGCATGTGGTACGAGCTGC
>JAJRCO010000395.1 GCA_028678905.1 Methanomicrobiales archaeon | reverse complement strand
CGGGGAGAGGATGACCGGGAGATCCACGAACTGGCCTGGAATACCTTTGTGGCCTGTGCCGAGATGGCCAAGGAGATGAAGCTCTACGGGGCGGGTCAGGATCTCCTCTGCGATGCCTTCAGTTGCAACGTCAAAGGGATGGGTCCTGGAGTTGCGGAGATCGAATTTGAGGAGCGTAAAAGCGATCCGCTCATCGCCTTTATGGCCGATAAAACGGAACCCGGTGCCTGGAATTATTTCCTTTACAAGATATTCGCTGACCCGTTCAACACCCCGGGACTGGTCATCGATCCCCAGATGCACGAGGGATTCATCTTTGAAGTGCATGACGTCAAACTGAAGAGGAGAGTGCGCTTCCGTACGCCGGATGAGATCCACAGTCTCCTTGCCTACATCGGTGCGCCCTCCCGCTACGTCATAAAGTATGTCTGGCGGAAGGATGGACTGATTGCCGCCTCTACCAGCACCCAGCGCCTCAGCCTGATCGCTGGCCGCTACGTGGGTAAAGACGATCCGGTAATGCTGGTGCGGGCGCAGAGTGGGCTACCCGCAGTCGGAGAGGTCATCGAACCGTTCGCGACTCCGATCATCGTAGCGGGTTGGATGCGGGGATCCCATCATGGACCGCTCATGCCGGTCGGGCTGTTCGATGCAAAATGCACCCGCTTTGATGGCCCTCCCCGCGTAATCTGCCTGGGATTCCAGGTCGCCAACGGGAAATTGCTGGGACCCACTGACATGTTCGACGATCCCGCCTACGACCGGGTCCGGGACAAGGTAAACGATCTCGCCGACTATCTCCGCGCCCATGGTCCTTTCGAACCGCATCGCCTTTCCCTCGACGAAATGGAATATACCACTCTTCCAGAGGTTGAGAAGGAGCTGAAAGGCCGCTGGGAAGATATCCCCGAGATGTGGTAATCCTATTTTCCTTTATTCTTTCGATCCGGTTCTTCCGATGAGCCACCTGAATAGTACTGAATGTCGACGGGATGCCGCATATTCTGACATGCTGAACACACAGACCTCGAGGAAAAAAAGTGGGTGAGCCCGATGATCTGCTATGCCTGTTTTGGTCCCACCCTTTCGAATCCTATAATCGAAAGGGAACAGGTATTCACCATGGATACTCTACTTTGACTATTTTATCCTGGAATTTCTGAATGGATCAAGTTGAAAAAAGAATACATCGGTCATGCGGATAAACATCTTATGAATGGTATCCAAACAAGGAATGAGGCAACCCCTTCCATCAACATGGTCCTGTAATACCACACTGCGGGTAGATCGTTGCCCGGTATCCTGGTGGAACTAAAATTGTGCTCATAGCCAGAATTATAGAAGGGTTCGAGTTCTGCCCCGTATCAAATCCAGGGCTCGCAAGTTATAGTACCGAAATAGCTCCTTCGCTCACACGGGACACTATAGCATCTGCAACCTAAACCGTCAGTTGCAGATTACACGATGTAAAATGGGAAAAGGATCTGCATGGCATTGATCCCCTTGATTTATCTAGGTGACGTTCCCGATCGCATATGCATGAGAACCCGTGCCGTCTTTCTGGGCTCTATAGTTATGCTTGCAGCGATCCTTGCTGCCGGCTGCATCAGTCCGAGTACCCCAACCCAAAACCAGTCGGGAGTAACACCAACCGTCACCCAACCACCCGTAAATAGAACATCAACATCGCCCGAAGAGCTAGTGGCATTCGTCGAGAAAGCCTACGAGTATGCAAAAGTACAGGGAAAGGAAGCCGCAATCACCGAATTTAATAACCAAAGCGGACGGTTCGTGAAAGGTGAACTCTATATCTTTGCTTATGACCTTGAGGGAAACACTCTCGCCCTACCTTTCCAGCCGGATCAACTCGGTAAGAACCGGTGGAATTTGACTGACGCCCACGGCAATCACCCAACCCAGGAGAACATCCATGCCGCGCAATCCGGAGGTGACTTCGTACATTATTTCTATCTGGACCCGACCGACAACAACACCGTGAAGCCCAAGCTTAGCTATGCCATGCAGGTGGATCAGGACTGGATCATCGGATCTGGCATCTATAATCCGAACGAAGAGGATCCTTTCGTCCGGGTGGGGGAAGATCCCCAGGTACGTGAGAACCTCACCTCCTTTGTGCAAGAAGCGATCATGTATGCCCGCGAGCAGGGCAAAGTCGCCGCACTTCAGGAGTTCAATAACCGAAACGGCACTTTCATTCGCGGGGATCTCTACATTTTTGCCTTCGATTATAAGGGGACGAATTTGGCACTACCCTTCAGACCCGAACTCGTCAGAACAGACCGCTCCAGTTCCCAGGATTCCCTTGGCGTCAATTACACCAAGGTCGAGATCTTTCTTGCGCAGCAAGGGGGGGATTCATCTTCTACCGTTACCCCAACCCGTCGAACAATATGACCCTTGAACCTAAGATGAGTTATGTCGCTCCGGTGGATGACACCTGGTGGTTGGGGGCGGGGATCTATCTGAGTCGGCCATCCCCGGACCCGTCGGTCGCGCTGGTCCAATTCACGACCGATGTGAACGCCACCCTAGCGGAGATGGACCGCAACCTCTCATCGGCGGCGACCGACCTCGGCCGCACCGGGATCGCGGGTTCAGCGGCGAACGCGACGCTGGCACGGCTCGCGGCTTCGTCACCGCACGCAGAGGACGCCGTTACGATCTCGCCCGAGGGCCGGATCGCGGCCGTGATGCCTGAGAAGTACTGGGCTGCAGTCGGGGCAAATGTCGGTAACGAGAGCCATAACCAGCAGGCCCTGCGTGAACGCAGGCCTCTGATGACTTCTGTCTTTCCGGCCGCCGAGGGTTTCGACGCCGTCTCGATCCGACGGCCAGTAACGAATGACACCGAAGCGTTCTTGGGACTGGTCTCGATCCTTTTCGAACCCTCCCTGCTACTCGCAGACCATGCTGACCGCGCTCTCATGGGCACGAATTTCACGGCGTGGGCGATAGACACTGACGGTCTCTTGATTTACGATCGCGATCCCGGTGACCTGGTCGGCCGCAACCTAAATACGGATCCAGTCTTCGCGGACTACCCCGAACTGGTGGCGCTCGCGAAACGGATGGTGGTCGACCCGGCAGGAAGTGGTACGTATATCTTCACTCCGACTGGGGGTGGTCCCACCGTAAGGAAGGAAGCGGTCTGGGCGACGGCCGGGCTCACGGGACTGAGTGGCGGCTTCTGGTGGCCCAAGAGGTCTGATTGTCTCCCGGATGAAGATTATGGGATATTTCACCGGCTTTCAACCTAAGGACCATACGGTATCAAACCAACCTACTACTGGAACGATAGAATACTCCAGGAACGATAGAAGAGTACTAATAGTTAGAGCTCGGCTGATTTTGCTATCTTGGAAAAGAACTCAGGGAAAGTTTTTAAATGAAGTGGAACGGGGCTTTTTCCCTTTTCTTTTTTTGCAATTGCTAATTTATCACCCGATGTCCGCAATCAATATTTCATTCCTATCCCTATGATCCTGCTATACTTGCATGTTCGTATCTAATTTCATGCACGAGGAGTTGTGGCATATCTATCGTGGAACTTAGGAGTATACACTTACGGCGATATTCCTCATAGAGATTAGATATATGTGTTCCGAAGATCTCCGCAACTGTGTTCGTTGCTCTGCCTATTTACATCTCGATAATAGAGTACGATATTTATTGGATAACTAAAAGATCCGTCAATACATTTGGGTTATCAGGGATCGTCTTTGCATTTACAAGATAAGAGATGCGAGCAGAATCCCTTGATCCGATAATCGCATCTGCACCTGCGTAGCAAAAAATAAATGTTTTACTACGTCATTAGGATGTGGGCGTAATTTATGGATACTATCGGCCCGTATCATTTATACAAACGGAACCATTATCATGTTCCATTCACCACATAACGAAGATGGCGGTCAGCATCGTTCTTCCGATAAAAAAGGTATTTGGTCTCGTCGATTCGAAAGTGATCGTGGAGATCAAAGATGAAAAAAGGAAACTGCAGGGGAGACTCATCGCCGTGGATGAGTACCTGAACCTTCACATGGAAGAAACGATCGAATTCGT
>JAJRCO010000018.1 GCA_028678905.1 Methanomicrobiales archaeon | reverse complement strand
GTTGTCATCGACTACCATAAGCGCGAGTTGCCGCTGGGCCCTCCGGTGGCACACAAGATCGCCCGCGAGCAAGTGCTGCAAGAAACGCAGGCGGCCGGCTTCCGTGTGATCGACGAGCCGACCTTTCTACCGTACCAGTACTTTCTCATCCTCGCGCACCCACAGTGAACGACCACAGACAATCACAGGGCTGCCGCTGGAGAGTGCAACACGTGCCGGCCCGGTGCATGCGCAGGATGGCCGGTTGCCTAGCCGCCCTCGTCGCGGCCACACTGCTCCAGCCAGCGGGCGCGGCTGCCGGTGCGCCGGACACACGGCCAGCGTACGCACTCCGCGCAGCGATCTCGCTTACGGCTCCGCACGTTGATGGGGCCGTCAACGTGTCCTTCACCAACTCTAGCAATCGAACACTCGACGACGCCGTCTTCTTTCTCTTTGCCAACCGCTTCGTGCGGCCGGACGAAGGCATCAACGATTTCAACCGCCCGTTCGTTTACCCGGAGCAGGACTTCGACGCGGGCGCGATGGAAATCCTGGAGGCACGCGACGGCGAGACGCGCGTGTCCGTCGAGCCGTTGCACCGGCCAGATGTTCCGGACGGCTGCGTGGTCCGCATGCCGATTGCGCCGCTCCCGCCCGGCGCGACGCGCACGCTGACGCTGCGCTTCCGGACACGGGTGCCGCGTCGCTTCGGCGCCTTCGGCGTGTTCGACGAGCAGCTGACGGCGATCGGCGGATGGTATCCGTATCTGGCGCAGCTCGATGACGACGGCAGGTGGGACGTCAACGGACCACCGCCGCGGGCGGACTTCGACGTGCACCTGACTGTGGCGCCGGAGACGGAACTGGTGCTCAATGGCGCCTACTTCGCTGGCCAGGCGGTGGTGACGCGCCGGCTCGAGGCGGTGCACTACCTGTCGCTGGTTGCCGCGCCGCAGCTGTTGCGTGACGAGACCAGCGCCGACGGCACGCGCATCGTGCTCTTTCGCCGGCCGCCGCGCCGCACGTCGCGCATCAGTCCGGAGCCGGATCCCGCGGAGATCCTACTGACAACGGTGCGCGACATCGTCAGCCGGCGTCCCGCATCGGTGCCGGGGCCGCCAGGCGAACTCGTGGTTGTCGAAGCGCCGCTGCGCTTGAATCTGACCGCAGCGGGCGAGGGGATGGTGGTGGTGTCCGATCGCGCCGTGAAAGTACACTGGCTGTTGCGACCCTTTCACGAGCTCCAGCTTGCGCAGGCGATGTATGCGGAATTGTTGCGGCCGCAGTTGGCCGCG
>JAJRCO010000137.1 GCA_028678905.1 Methanomicrobiales archaeon | reverse complement strand
AGCGGCAGGATGACGGTCGAAAACGGGGCTGCAGCATAATCTGCGGCAGTGAAGTGCTGGATGAGATACGGATTTTTTTCCATGGAGGGACTGCTCCAGTTGAAAAAGTAGTCAGTCCTTCCATTTATAGCGCATGGATACCGCACAAAAAACAGCCAGTTCCCGCCCACCACAAAAATGATCCCAGACTGACCTCGAAGGTATATCTTATTGACCCTATAGGAAAGAGATTTTTTTATTGCTGACAGGTAAGCATGATGATGGAATTGCCTGCCACTCACCGTCGTGGCAGCTGCGGGGTTGCACCAGTGATATATCCAGAATCGTGGCAAGACTTCATGAATGGTTGACGAATCGAAAAGAAAGGGATACCTGGTGTACTCACTAAAGAAAATCCAGATTAAGTGAATTACGGTGGGTATTGCCGTATCCGCGTATCCACCAACTCGAAAACTCGTCTTATGACGGTCAACTGCAATAAATTTCGACGATACGGGATGTCACCGACCAGCGCAGCAGTCTGATTGATGCCCACTCTAGTCTCTATCTTGACACAGCTTTCATACTCCACCCTTCGTACAGGATGAGAGGTTGCCTGGATAGCGTGGTAGAGGAATTGAGAGTCCTAGCCCTCATTGGGTAGAAACGCAATATACAAACTATGGAGGAGCTAACTATTATCCAAATCAATAGAGGGAATCGATGTCTGGGGCCGAAACTTCCCAAAGCCTGTTGGGTGGATATTTGGATCTTTTTGCACATACAGAAATTTTTGTCTTTGTTTTTATTGAAATTGTCACAAAATTAGACACCATTCAGCGGGTGATATTCAAAAAGGCACGCTTAACTGATTATATTTTCTTTATCATCATTTTTGGCTTGTTCTCTATATTCGGAACATATATTGGAATTCCAAATAATTTTGGCCTCAACATGAATATCCGGGATATTGCTCCGATAGTAGCCGGGCTGGTTGCGGGTCCCGTTCCGGGTCTGGCGACTGGACTGATGGGAGGCATTCATCGTTTATCCCTCGGTGGTATGACCGGTATTCCCTGTTCCCTTGCAACTGTTCTGGCAGGATTATTTTCCGGTCTGATCTACCGTTTAAAGAAAGGAAAATTACTGGGTATCATTCCAGCCATGCTATTTGCCGTTGCTATTGAAGTACTTCATATTGGATTAGTAGTATTACTAAGTCCCTTCGCTGAAGTGATGGAGACAGCGCTTACGACTTTTCCCCAGATGATCATTGCGGTCTCACTGGGGGTAGGTATCAGTATTATCATTATTCATTCAAGATTAGAATACGGCATACCCGAAACCTTAGAATAAAGTTATCTTTTATCCGCGTTATTCATTCTCCGCGAAAAATTCGCTGATCAGACATATGAATCTTTTTTCCCTATGCGCCGGTCTGAATACACTGAAATTGGTGTGGTTCCATAATCAGAGGCTGGTTTACCGATGCCGGAGATTCGAATCGCACCTTCGCATCTCATTCCGAGCCCCCAAAATATACAGGAATAAATCATTCAATTTTTGTTGTTTAAAGGGGCCAGTTCATAAGGAGACCTGGCAAGAGAGATGACTTCACTTTTTGGGATGCCCCCGGAAAAGGGAAGATGGGTGTTCGTCGTCCTAGGTCTGATAATCAACCTCTGGTTTGGTTCGATCTATGCATGGAGTGTCTTTGTCGAACCCCTTACTAGGTTTTTTACCGGTGAACTTGGTCAGACAGTAACCGCCAATGATGTTCTGATGCCCTTCTCGGTGTATCTGGTGTTCTTAGCCCTTGCTATGCCGTTTACCGGCAGGATCATCGACAAGTTCGGGCCCAGGAATGTTACCATCTTCGGGGGTGTGTTGGTTGGGCTTGGCTGGATTCTGGCGTCCTTTTCCACCTCTGTTCTGATGCTTACCGTTATATATGGCGTGGTGGGGGGTATCGGTGAAGGCATTGCCTACAGCGTGCTGGTCGCCGTTGCCGCATGTTGGTTTCCCGACCGGCGGGGCCTTGCGGTCGGGATCACGGTCCTTGGAATCGGATTCTCCACGTTCTTTACCGCCAATATCGCGGGCTACTTTATTGGAGTCTCCGGTGTTATGAACACGTTTAGGATTTTTGGTGTGGTGATTATTACCCTCACGATTCTGCTTGCGCAACCCTTGAAATTTCCGCCCCCCGGCTGGGCTCCGGAGGGATGGACATCCCCGGTCTGGAAGCCGGGGGATGTCTGTGCATGCAACCGAGCCCGGATGCTCAGATCCTCCTCCTTCTATGGGCTGTGGGCCTGCTACTTTATCGGCTGTCTCGCCGGCCTCATGGCCATCTCGATCACTAAACCGGTGGGCACGGAGGTAGGAATGGAAGCAGGGCTGGCCACTTTCCTGGTGGGATTCTTTGCGATCTTCAATGGGGTCGGGCGTCCCTTCTTTGGTGCACTCACCGACAGGATAACACCCCGGACTACGGCCATATTATCGTTCCTCCTGATCGCTCTGGCATCCCTTCTCATGTGGCAGATACCTATCGTACCGATATACATCCTCGCCTTTGCAATACTGTGGGGATGTCTGGGGGGCTGGCTGGCCATCGCACCGACCACCACCGGCAATTATTTTGGCACCTGCGACTACCCGAGGTGCTATGGGGTAGTGTTCCTCGCGTATGGTGCCGGTGCAATCGCCGGGCCACAGCTGGCAGGATTCATCAAGACATCAACCGCATCCTACATCGGAGTGTTTCCCTATATGCTCGCCCTTGCACTGGTGGGAATCGTCATCGCGTTCATTCTGGTGAAACCACCCAAGCTGAGCCCCCGGTAACGGACAAACGAATCCTAGTATTCAGCGATCGTACTGCAGCGAACAAGAAGTTGTGGGCTGTTTTTAAACCAAGACGCAGTCTGAGTGAAAATATACCCCATGGAGAAAGAGACACTTTTTACTGGTGCGTAACCGCTGTCTGTGAATCAGGAATAGCCGGGTGTTATGGATCCGAAATTGCAATGACAGCACTGCTTCTTTTGTGTAGTATTTGTCCGGTCATCTCCTTTTGTCCTGTGCAATCTTCTTTATTTCTCGATCAGTCCTACTCTTGAATAAACGCTATCACAACGTACAGGAGTGATCACCATGAAGATATACCCCCTCATCATTGGGGGAGAGAAGACAAAGACACAGGAGATCATCAAAGTCCGGTTTCCCTATACCAATGATGCCTATGCAGGTGTGTGCCAGGCGGGTAGTGCAGAGCTCGATTTGGCCGTAGAGACAGCATGCCGGGGGTTTGAAACGACCCGGCACCTCTCGTCAGGCAGACGGGCTGCGATCCTTCACCGGATGGCCAATCTGATTCATGAGAGGTCGGAGGAGCTTGCGGAGGTCCTTGTCATGGAAGGCGGCAAGACTCGGAAGTTTGCCGCCACAGAAGTTTCCCGCGCAGAACTTACGGTCAGGACGAGCGCCGAAGAGGCAAAACGGGTCTACGGGGAGATAATCCCATTGGATTGGAGTGATGAAACCGAAGGGAGGACAGGGTTTTTCCAGCGCTTCCCGCTTGGGCCAGTCCTCGGCATCGTCCCTTTCAACTTCCCGCTCAACCTTGCCTGCCATAAACTCGCGCCGGCGATTGCTGCTGGCAACTCCATCATCCTCAAACCAGCAACGGCAACGCCAATTTCGGGTCTCCTCCTTGGAGAGATAGCGGTTGATGCCGGTGTTCCAAAAGAAGCTGTCAGTGTCGTTCCCTGCCCTGGGGAGATGGCAGAGCAACTCGTGAAGGATCCCCACATCGCGTACCTCTCATTCTCAGGGAGCTGTCCTATTGGCTGGTACCTCAGATCAATCGCGGGAAGAAAGAAGGTCGGCCTCGAATTGGGGGGAAACGCGGCTGTCATTGTGCACGAGGATGCAAACCTCGCGTATGCTGCACAAAAGATTGCAACCGGTGGGTTCATAAATGCAGGGCAGGTCTGTATCTCAGTACAACGGGTTTTCGTTCACCGGCCGGTGTATGACCAGACGCTGCAGCTGATCTTGTCTGCGGTTCAGGTGTTGAAAACGGGCGATCCCCGGGATCCAGCAACAGATGTCGGCCCGATGATTAACCGGGAAAAAGCCGATGAGGCATATTGTAAGGTAAAGGAAGCTGAACAACAAGGAGCGAAGATCCTTGCGGGCGGAACACTGGACGGTTCCCTGTTCGCCCCGACAGTACTGGTGGATACGACCGCGGCAATGCGGGTGAACAGTGAGGAGGTCTTTGCACCAGTCATATCAGTCACGCCCTATGATGAGTTCCCGGAAGCAATTCGGCTAGCCAATACGGGAGAATACGGCCTCCAGGCCGGCATTTTTACCCAGGACGTGACCCGGGTTATGCAGGCATTCTCCGCTTTGGAGGTCGGCGGTGTGCAGGTGAACGATGTCCCGACATTCCGCTCAGACCAGATGCCCTATGGCGGGGCGAAAGGATCAGGGACAGGGCGTGAGGGCCCGCGATATGCCATCGAAGAGATGTCCGCCCTTAGACTGATGGTGATCAACCACGCCGGCAGAAAGAAGTGATACTATGAACTTCTCGCCACACTTCGCGGTTATGATTTATTTTTGCGTGGCAAGAAACATCGCGTTTCCCACCTTTAATGCACGGGTTGTTCAATAATTTCTTACATCGTCAACAGTGGCGACACTAATTTTATTTTTCATGGTGTTGAATGCGGACCATTGAAGGAGCTCGGGTTCCATAGCCATCTCCTGGAAGACATCGAGATT
>JAJRCO010000156.1 GCA_028678905.1 Methanomicrobiales archaeon | reverse complement strand
ATTATTAATCGCCATTTTTTTATATTTCTTCTAAATTATGTATTATTGTAGGAAACCGAAATCCCTTCTTTTTTCAGCATAGCCATCTTCTCCCGAATAACATTCTTTTCTCTTCAATTCACCGAGGAATTGTAATGGCCACCTTTTATGAATGCATCAATTTTGCCGATGATCACCCTTCCAATGCGTTGGCGATCGTGGAAGGGGATCAACCCCGTTACGGGGTATTTCATGTGGTTTGCTGCCCAAGACGGGTTCTATTTCCACACCGGAGCGTTGAAAAATCTGTATCGTCAGCCGAAAGGCAACCCAAAGGTCGAGATCTACTTCCACGCACCCAGGGAAGAGCGGGATAGATGCTGCGGTATCCGGCAATGTGGAATTTGTGCAGGATCTCTCCCGCGCAGGCGCCTGCTCACCAAGAGACTCTTTTACAGTTGTTGGTAATAGACGAACATGACCCTTTGCTGGTCATCTTCCGGGTAGTTCACAGAGGCCTGGTTCTGACGATGCAGGACAACGTGAAGGAATCAAAGATACCCCGGGTCAGGTTCTGAACTTTACTTCCCGGCAGATCGCATTCTCTTTCTTCCGATTGTTCGCCAGGGATATGGGAGAATCAAAAAACATCCGATGGCCGCAAGGATAGGGACCGGGAGCAGGACAAGAGCACTGGAAAGCGAGGTGGCATCTGCCAGCGCCCCGGTGACCGCCACTCCGATTCCTCCACCCCCCACCGCAAGACCCAGCACGAGTCCGGAGGCGAGACCGATATTTCGGGGCATCATCTCCTGGGCGATCGCAACGGTAACGGCGAAAGTGGACCATAGCGTCATCCCAAACAGCAGCAGCGCGAGATAGGAGAGCAGCCCGGTGGTGGAGATGAAGAGGAGAAAGAAGGGGATGGCCATGGCCATGCCCAGAATGCTGTATTCCTTTCTTCCGTACCGGTCGGAGAGTACTCCGCCGGCAACCTGTCCTGCCACTCCGGCGAGGAGCATCGCGGTGACGAGCCCGGTAGCCAGCACAAGATCGAGACCCCGCTGGATGAGAAGCGGTGGGATGTAGGCGATGGAGGCAAAGATAGCCCAGGCACGGAGCGCCGCTCCCAGAACCAGGATGGTCACGGGAATCACCCCGGATCCTGCTGCTCTTTCTCCTGACGGCGGTGCCGGTGGGTTCTCCATAGAAGGAATGATTCGTCTGGCCAGGAGTGCCATGATGAAACCCGGCAGGAAAAACAGAGCCAGTCCGCCAAATCCCAGCCATCCGATCGCCATCCCGGCCAGCAGGGGGCCGATCGCGTAGCCGAAATTTCCCCCGATGACAAAATAGGACATCAGCCGCCCCCGGTTACAGTCAGTGCATTCTGCCCCCACCTGTGCAAGACCGGAAGGATGGAATGAGGCGTGTCCGAGAGCGGCAAGGATTGCAAATAGCAGAATGAGCGGATAAACGGAGGTAAGCCCGATCAGGGAGATAAAGAAAGCGCTGATGAGCAGACTTACGCTGACATGTATCCCCCTGCCCCGCTTGTCGAATAACCATCCGATCAGAGGCTGGGCCATGGAAGATGTGAGATTATATGCGGTTACCAGAAGCCCGGCCAGAAGATAGGTATAACCGAAATTCAGCACCAGCAGCGGAAGGATTGCAGTCAGCACCGGAGAGTACAGATCGGTCACGAAATGGGCGAGGGAAAGGCCCCATATCTTTGTCGATGCCCGGGCACTCAACGTTTCCTGATGCACAGGATCTCGACCTCGATCTCTACCCGGTCCCGGGTGTGAAACGCAAACATACGGGGAAGGGGAAATCTGCCGGATACAGCCTCTTCAATGAATCCTCTGTCCCCGATATAGGCCCGAACAAACGGCAGGGAGCCAGAATTGAAGATGCCGTACACCACGCCTCCGATTCCCAGCGCCCGGTCGATGAACGGGCGATCCGCATGCCTTCGCTGAGCTCCGAAAGGGGGATTCATAACCACCGTATCGCAGGTATACCCCTCAAACGCCGTTTCATCGGCAATACCAGCGACTAGGAATTCAACCTCCACTCCGGCCGTTTTGGCATTTGCCCGGGCCACATCGATCGACCGTGGATCGATGTCTATACCCCGCACCTGCGCCGCGCCCAGCAGGGCGGCGCCGCACGCGAGAATTCCCGCCCCACAGCCGAGGTCGCATACTTTCTCATCAGTGATATCGCCTCGTAAGGCGGCATGAAAGAGGAGACGGGCAGCGACCGAAGGAGGTGTGTGGTACTGTTCGAGGCGCACTTCCGGGCCTGCTACCGTGCAGAGCCGTTCCAGTTCCCGCTCCAGCGTGCGCAGCTTCATGGGATTTCGTCGACCTGGTATTCATTCCATGAGCGAACCCCACAGAGGATCTCGAATTCCGAAGGAGTGAGCACGGGTACCGGAAAACGTGGCTGATCGTCATAGGCCAGCCGGGGGCAGGCTGTATTGACATAGCACTCCATTCCCAGGTCGAGCAGCTCCTCCGGTGTCACCTCGTGCATGGCCACAAGGACCGCCCGGTCGGTGAGGGAGGCCAGCCTGCGGGCGAGGTCCCACCGCTGCTGTCCTCTTTTCAGGGAGACGAGTATTCCCATGCTCCCCGCCCCGCGGGCTGACTCGATAAGAGCAAACCGTTTCCGCAGCATTCTTGAGGCGTCTATTACCTGTACCTCACGGGCGATGGGATCAAGGGAGATCACCCGTGCTCCGGTAGCGAGCTGGATTCCGATGGGATGGAAGAGGCCGGTTCCGACGAACAGAATCTCCTTTGCTCCGGTACGACGGGCCGCCTCGAAGCTGCAGCCCAGCACCTGCCCAGGATTTGGGGTGCGGGGGGAGCCTTCCATCACCACGGCCTGGATGCCCCTCTCCGAGAGCCACTGAACCGCCCGGTCCAGCAGGTGCACGTGCTGGACAGTGGTCACGAGTCCGATTCGCGTTTCGGAGATGAGGGGGAGGGCGATTGTCAGAACCTCCAGATCGAAATCACGGGATACGATCTCATAGAGTACCTGCGATGAGGGTTCGAGAGGGGCGTGTCCGAAATGGACGAGCACATCCGCTTCTGCGAGAAGATCATCAGCCAGATCGCACGCTCCGTAACAGGGGTCGCCGCTGATCAGCGGTTCGAATCCTTCCTTTTTGAGCTGGGAGGCGATGCGGAACGCCTCCCGTTTGAGTCCCGCGGGGAATTGAAGGGCTACCCGTCGGGCGTTCCGTTCCCGGAGCGTCCGGATGAGGTCAGAAGAGAGTATCAAGGATACGCACCTGCGAGGGCGAGACCTCCACCTTGACCAGGGCTTTGTAGGGACGTCCGATATCCGGTTCTCCCCGCTGCAGGGCTACGCAGATATCAACGATCTCCGCACCGGCGTATTCCAGGGCTCCCACCAGGGCTCGCATGGTTCCCCCGGTGCTTATCACATCGTCCACGATCACTACCCGGTCCCCCTTTGAAACTCCGTTCAGATACAGTTCGCCTTTCGAATAACCAGTGGTCTGATGAACTGCAACCTCTCCGGGAAGGTGGTACCATCGTTTTCGCACAATGGTAAAGGGAATATCGGTCATCAGGGAAAGGGCTGTCCCGATATGGATACCCATGGCCTCCGCAACCACAAACAGATCTACGTTCTTCAAATCCAGTGCTTTGATCATCGCGCTCGCTACATCGCGGAGGAGCGCCGGGTCTACCTTCGGTACTCCATCAGTGATGGGATGGATGAAATAGTTGTAGTTGTCCCTTTTGACGATGGGGCAGGTTTCCAGAGATGCAATCAGTTTTTCAAGCACAAGAATCACCCACTTCCTGTAAGAACGACTCGATCATCGAACGGTGGACGTGGGGCATACAGACGATCCTCAGATGCCCTTTCCGGGTCCAGGAGACGTGCCATCCTGAGGGAACTTTTGGGTACGCGAATGCGGCCACGTTCACATCCGGCCGTACCACCGGAGGAAAACCATAGGTCTCCATCCCATCAATCAGACGTTCGGTATTCCTCATACATCCACTTACCACGGCACGCATCCCCGCCTCCCCCAGATATTCCAGCACCGCGAGTGCCCCGGCCACCGCTCCCCCGGAGCGGGTGCCCATCAGCGTGGACTCCTGTTTTACCGTAAGATAGGGGGTAGGAATGTTCAGCAGGGAGAGATGCGAAGGATCCCTGGTGAGGAGGCAGCCGGTGGGGATCGTGCTCATCCCCATCTTGTGGGGATCCACGGAGATGCTGTCCACCCCTGGGATCGAGAAATCGAAAGGAATAGTCCTGTTCATGAACGGGAGGACCAGCCCGCCGAAGGCCGCATCCACATGGCAGTAGAGCCCCTGGTCTCTGGCGATGGCAGAGATCTCTTCGATGGGGTCTACCATGCCATACTCGGTGCTGCCTGCCACCCCTACGACCGCGATGGTATTCTGATCGATGCGGGAATCCAGCGATTCCACATCCATACGGAAACCAGCATCAAGTGGGATCGTCCGCATCTCAAGGGAGAGAATATCGCAGGCCTTGTCGAAAGAGAAGTGAGCCGACTCTGGGACGATCACGTTGGGGCAGGTAACCGGTTTGAGCTTCTTTGCGATGCGTAATGCCTGTATATTGGACTCGGTTCCTCCCGAAGTGGCGTAACCTCCTGCTCCCGAATGATGCAGCAGCTCCCCAATCCTCTGTATCAGGAGTCGTTCCAGTGTCGCGGTCCCCGCAAACAGCCCGGGGTCTCCCAGATTTGCCTCCATAAACAGGGCATGGACTCGGGCAGCGACGGGATGGGGTCGGGTGCACATCGAACTCAGGATCCGGTCGTATGAGGTGTCCCGTTCTTTACACCGGGAAAAGAAGGAGAGGAGTTCTTCCTCTGAACAACCGATCTCACGCATTTTTTCTTCTCGCCAGCTCCAGAATCATGCGTTTTTCGGTGCGGGCGACGCTTTCCCGGATTTTGAGAACCGCATCGATGTTGGCAGAAACGCTGGAGATTCCATGTTCGACCAGCCACTCCGCCATCTCTGGATCAGAGCCTGCCTGTCCACAGATCGAGCACTCGACCCCGTACTTTCGGCACACCTGGATGGCTTCATCAATCAGTCTCAGCACTGCCGGATGTTTGGGATAGTACATGTCCGCGACCAGCTGGTTGTTTCGATCGATCGCCAGGGTATACTGGATCAGATCGTTGGTCCCAAAAGAGGCAAAGCGTATTCCCCTTTGGATGAACTCTTCAATCAACAGCGCACTGCTGGGGATCTCGATCATGATACCTAGGGTCACCGTCTCCGCATCGACTCCCCATCCCCGGAGGAGGTTCTTCGCGCAGGTGAATTCGTCTGGATGGTTGACCATTGGGAACATCAGGCCAAGGTTATGATATCCTTCCTTCCAGAGGCGTTTGAACGCCTCCACCTGGAGCCGGAACTGCTCCGGCGAGGCGAGATCGCGCCGGATTCCCCGCCAGCCGAGCATCGGGTTGTGCTCCTCCGGTTCATCCTCGCCTCCGAGCATGTTCCGGAACTCATCGGTAGGGGCATCCAGAGTGCGCACCCAGACCGGCTTTCCGGGGAACGCATCGAGCACTATCTTGATTCCCCGGTGCAGTTCCTGAATAAACTCCTCCTCCTTTTTATTCTGGATATACCAGCCGGGAGTCTTATTGAGCCCCAGAATGAGGTGCTCGATCCTTAGAAGACCCACTCCATCCGCGCCGGTAGCTGCAGCACGGCTGGCCGCTTCGGGAAGAGAGACGTTTACTTTAACCAGAGTGGCCGTGATCAGTGGGGCAGAGGCGGAGACGCTGCCAGTAGTTACTAGTCCTGCTTTCTTCTCCAACCGGGCCGCCGCACCCTCATACACGAACCCCTTCTCCCCGTCGATGGTCACCAGCTGTCCTTCTTTCAGGACAGAAGTGGCCTTCTTCGTTCCCACTACCGCGGGGGTGCCCAGTTCCCGGCTCACGATTGCCGCATGGCAGGTCATGCCTCCCTCGTCGGTTACGATACCGGCGACTTTCCGCATCGCGGGTACCATGTCCGGATTGGTCATCCGGGTGACCATGATGTCCCCTGCCTGGACTTTTCCAACGTCTTTCATCGACGAAACCAGGATGACCCTACCTCCAACCAAGCCCGGAGACGCCCCCTGTCCCTGGATGAGAATTCTTCCTTCATTGTCTTCCGTTGCCGTCGCCTTCCCTCGTTCTGGGAGCGGCTTAGCTTTGATGGTGGTGATAGGCCGGGACTGGAGAATATAAATCTCGTCTTTTACGATCGCCCATTCCACATCCTGGGGATTGCCATAGTGATTCTCCGCAATGGCGCCATATTCCGCGAGTTTTTTCACTTCCTCCTCCGAGAGAGCGGAGCTTTCCTGCTTTTCAGGAGGAAGTTCCACTTCCTCGGTCCCTTTCTTTCCGGCGGATATGATTGCGATTTTCTTGGTGCCGATTACCTGGTCGATCACCTTTCCCTTTCGGCGATCATACACATATTTGTCCGGAGAGACGCTTCCTGAAACGATCGCCTCTCCCAGCCCCCAGGAACCTTCTACGATGGTCTCTGGTTCTCCGGTGACCGGGTGGGAAGTAAACATCACCCCCGCTTTTTCGGAAGGCACCATCCGCTGCACCACCACGGCGATATTGACCTGGCGGTCTTCGAATCCCTGTCGGGAGCGGTAATAGATCGCCCGTGGTGTAAACAGAGAAGCCCAGCACTTCTGCACCGCTTCCAGCAGATCTTCGGTACCCTGAACATTCAGGAATGTCTCCTGTTGCCCGGCAAAACTCGCACCGGGGAGATCCTCCGCAGTGGCGCTGGATCGAACCGCCACGACTGCGTTCTTTCCCATAGCCTGGTATGCTTTCTTAATCTCGGTCTTCAGGTACTCCAGCATGGGGGCATTCATGATGATCTGTTTTGCCCGTACTGAAGCCGTCTCCAGGGCATCGGTGTCCTCGACATCGACGTTCTCCAGATACCCGAACAGCTCGTCTTCGATTCCGGATTCGATCAAAAATTTCCGGTACGCCTGGGCGGTGATCACGAACGCAGGGGGCACGGGTAAGCCGACAGAGGTCATCTCACCCAGCGAAGCACCCTTCCCTCCGACCAGAGAGATGTCATCTTTGGTAATCTCTTTAAGCGTCAGAATATTGGGAGCATTGCGGAGACTCGCTTCCATATTCATTCATCCATTTCGGGTTTAATATAGCTTCATAAGAAAAACCATCATTACGCACAGTGTACAAACAATATGGGCTATAGCATGTACAGGATTCTCGTGAGTGATCCGGTCGCGGAAGAAGGCCTTGCTCTGTTACGGGAGCATTTCATCGTCGATGTACGCACCGAATTGACCGAAGACCAGCTGGTGGATAGTATCGGTGAATACGATGCCCTGGTAGTAAGGAGTGGAACACAGGTGACCGGTCGTATCATCGAGGCCGGGCACAGGCTGAAGATCATCGGGCGGGCGGGAACCGGGGTCGATAATATTGAGGTAGAAAGTGCCACCAGACGAGGAATTCCCGTGGTTAACGCACCGGAAGGAAATACCCTTGCGGCCACCGAACACACCATCGCCATGATGCTCGCGCTGGCTAGGAAAATCCCGCAGGCGAACGCGTCGCTGAAGAAGAAACAGTGGAAACGATCGCAGTTCATCGGGTTCGAACTAAACGATAAAGCCCTGGGAATTCTGGGACTGGGGCGGATCGGGCGGGAGGTCGCCAAACGGGCGAACGCGATGGAGATGCGCTGCCTCGCTTATGACCCGTTCATCAGTGCGGACCGGGCGCGGGCTCTGGGAGTGGAGCTGATGCCACTTGAGGAGGTTATCAGGAACGCCGACGTTATCACCGTGCACACTCCCCTCACCAAGGAGACCATGCACCTGATCAATGCAGACCGAATCGCGATGATGAAGGACGGGGTGCGGATCATCAACTGCGCCCGAGGCGGGATCATCGATGAAAAAGCCCTTTATGAAGGCCTGAAGAGCAAAAAAATCGCTGGTGCTGCGATCGATGTCTTTGAGGAAGAGCCACCTCTGCAGTCCCCCCTGATCGAGATGGAAAACGTAGTCGCCACCCCTCACCTAGGGGCTAGCACGGTGGAAGCCCAGCAGAACGTGGCCATCACTGTGGCAAAAGAGATCATCAACGTTCTCCAGGGCAGTGCAGCAAAATATGCAGTCAACGTCCCTGCCATCCCCCCGGAGCTGCAGGAGCGCATTGAACCCTATGCCCTGCTCGCTGAAAAGATGGGGCGTTTTCTCATCCAGCTGCTGGAGGGTCGTCTGGAGACGGTGGATATCGTGTACGGTGGGGAGATTGGCCAGTTCTCTGGCAACACCCGCATCATTACCCGCTACGCCTTGAAGGGAATGATGGATCCCATCCTCCAGTCTCCGGCCAACATCATCAATGCCGAATACATCGCGAAAGAACGGGGAATCACCATCCGGGAGACGGTTACCGAAGAATCTTCCGGATTCAAAAACCTGATCACCATCAGCGCAAAGACAGACCGCATGGGAGAGATGGTCAGCGGATCCGTTCTGATGAAGGGAAGAAGCCGTATCGTGGCGGTGGGCGGTTATACTATGGATATGATTCCGGAAGGGTACGTGATCGTGTCACGTCACCTCGACAAGCCGGGCGTGATTGGCCGGGCATCCACTATCCTCGGAGAGGCAAACATCAACATCGCCGGCATGCAGGTGGGCAGGATCACTCCGGGAGAGGAAGCAATCATGGTGCTCAATGTGGACAGCGAGGTTCCGCCCGCAGTGATGGATAAGATTCGAACCAAGGTGGGCATCTTTACGGCCAAGTTCGTGAAACTTTAACCCAGTAATTTTCTTTCTGATTTTTTTTCCGAAAAATATGAAGGAAGAAGTACGAGCTATATCAGTATGTTTTCTAGGATTATTTCTTCTCTTCCGTGGGAGCTGTCAGCCTCTCCTGCGTTACTTTCGGCCCTTCATAGATGTTTACCGGCTCTGGAAGAATCATGGGACGTTTGTCGGTAAAGAAAAAGACGTAGTTCATCACATGGACGTAATACTCCGCATATCCCTGAATGAACTCTCCCAATCCTT
>JAJRCO010000083.1 GCA_028678905.1 Methanomicrobiales archaeon | reverse complement strand
GTTCCATCTTGCGGAATGAATGGGTGGCCACGTCGACAAAACCCATCTCCACGGTGTTGACGTCCAGCTTCCCTTCGGTAGCAGCGTGAAGAGCCTTGAGCCCCAGCACGGCTGCCTCTCCGAGGGTCGCCTTCTCGTTGTACTCGTCTTCGAATACCTTCATCACCGCAGGTCGGCCGGTGCCGATTCCGGTCGCCTTGTACTCGAGCAGGGTGCCGGAAGGATCGGTTTCAAACAAACGTCCTTCGTCGCCATTCACGCCGGCGATTAGGAGGGCGCTTCCATACGGTCGGGCCCCTCCGAACATGGTGTAGACCTGCATGTGATCGCAGAGTTTCTTCGAGAGTGTCTCCACGTCAATCGCCTCATCATAGGACACCCGGTTGATCTGGCACTCGACCCGGGCCCGGTCTACCAGGGACCGGGCGTCTCCGACCAGCCCCGACGAAGCCATGCCAATGTGCACATCGATCTTGAAAATCTTCTCGATGGAGGCTGCTTCGAGGAGACGAGTGGTCACCCTCTTATCGACAATGAGCACCACTCCGTCCTGATACTTGAGCCCGACCGCGGTGGTTCCGCGTTTCACCGCCTCCCGGGCATATTCTACCTGGTACAGTCTTCCGTCCGGGCTAAAAACAGTAATAGCCCGATCATATCCCATCTGGTACTGTGGCTGCATTACAACTCCTCAATATCTTCTGTTGTGAAAAATACAACGTTCTGACCTTTAATTCCCCTTTCTAATAAATCAACTTTATGACCCTGATAACGGTAGACCGTGCAGACGCGTCCTTTTACTGCCAGCTCCTCTTCCTGGATCTCACGGTGGAGGCGGGCGCCCCGTTCTTTGAGTGCAAGGATCGTCCCGCTGACGGCCAGGGGGCGCAGGATGAGAGGGAGATCCCCGACCGCGGTGATGGTAGCGAGAGCGGTGATCAAATCCCGTTCCGTCCCTCTCCGGCAGCGCAGGATCGCCAGGTCCTTTTCCGTAACCATCACTGCGGGCTGCATCAGGGCGGTATGGGCATCTCCCCAGAGAGAGGTAGCCGCGTCGTGGACGGCCGAACCCAGTACCCGGGCCTCCACTATCCTCCAGGGAGGGATAATGCGGGCCAGGACATACCGCTTCTTGACCCGGAAGGTGGGCGGCCGGGGCCTCATGCTACCACCGTCACGGGACCGGTTCTTTCCTGCATCTCCCCGCAGACAGCCAGCGCCAGGGCTACCTCCTCCTTTTCCATCCCGAACAGAGCGCACAGGGAGGTGATCTCTCGCACCGACCGCTGGCCCAGGATGGACCGGGCGCCGCTGGAGATGGTCAGGGGAAAGTGGATGCGCCGCTGCAGCTGGAGCACGTCCTCGTACCGCTGGAGCGCCCGCTGCCGCCCTCCTTTCCGTTCGGAGAGGATCGGCGAGAGATCCAGATCGATGGCAATCCCGTTCCGGGCGGCGAGGCGGCCACTCACCTGGTCGAAAGATCGGGGAGGAGAGCGGTGGATGCCACGGAGAATGTGAATTCCCCGCAGGGAGAGTACTCCCCGGTTGAACGCGGTGTCGCGGGCCTCGATCATCACCAGATCAGTTCCTGCCGGGACCTTCCGCAGCCGGTTCACCACCGCTTTTATCGAGTCCTCACTGACGATCACCCCCCGGAGTGCTGGTAGAGCAATGCCTTCCGGCAGGGGTTCGTCGTACACGGCCACGCACGCGTCAAACCGCAGCTCCTGGGCCTCTTCTAGCATACGGCGGAGAGAGGAATCTCCCCGCGGGTAGGGAAAGATACACGCATCCGTGCGCTTCATGGCGTGAAAAAAATGAGAGGTTATTTTCCTTTGTTGGCGTGGGAGCGGATGCTGGGTCGGGTCTTTTCTGTCCCCACTCCTTTCCTGCGCATGCCCCGTCCCTTGTGTCCGGCACTGGTCTTACCCCGCTCCGCCCGTCCCCGGTGGGCGGGATCGGCGAGCCAGGCCAGTCGTGCGTCTGAGAGGATGGCCGGATGATGGGGATCCACCATGATTACTTCGTACCAGCGGTGCTTTCCGTCTTCTCCTACCCAGTAGGAGTTCAGGGCCTCCATGTTGGAGAATTTCCTCGATGAGCGCTCCTCTGCGATGCGCTGCAGGCTCTTGGCCGGGGTCTTGTGGCGGATACCCATATGCGCGGTGCGTCGTCCCCGCACGTAGCGGGATGCCCTTCTTCCACCACGGCGAACCTTCACCCGGGCCACGATGATCCCCTGCTTGGCTCGATATCCCAGTGTCCGGGCGCGGTCGATCCGGGTCGGGCGATCCACCCGCACCACGGTGCCTTCCCGGCGCCACTTCTGCATCCGGCTCCAGAGGAGTGCCTGGACCCCAGTCTGTTCCGGTTTCTTCCAGGCATCCCTCACATAGGCGTACATTGATTTGGCCATTGAATCGAATCACCTCAAGGTTCAGCTTAGATAAGCCACATTCCTTTCAGGACAAAAATCCCGTGGTTTTTATATTTCGATGGGGAGGGTATTAAAACAATTGGAGAATCGGAATTCAATCGAATCATCGAAGATTCCAGATGCTTCAATCATGCGCTCACCCGGATGGCACGAGTATGCCCTCATCCGGCGAAACAAACCAGATTTGGATCCTCCTGTCGGTAGCCCCGGAGTGCACGCCATTTCGGGCACTTCCTGAATTCACGTCCCTTTCTTCTTCTCTACCACCTGGACATCCGAGATACAGGTGCAGGGGTACTGGCCATGTTCGTCCTTCTCTGCGGACTTCACCATGTCCCAGATGGTTAGCAGAGCGACCGACACCCCGGTCAGCGCCTCCATCTCCACTCCGGTTTTGCCGGTGGATCGCACCCGTACTTCTGCTTCGATGCAGCCCTCCCCGTAGGAGAAGTCCACGTCCACCGCTGAAAGGGGAATCTGGTGACAGAGCGGGATGAGGAGCGAGGTCTGTTTCACGGCGAGGGTCGCCGCCACCCGGGCGGTGGCCAGGACGTTTCCCTTCACCACCGTCCCCTGCCGGATCGCCTGGAGGGTCTCCGGCCGGAGACGGATCTTACCTCGGGCGGTGGCCTCCCGGATCACGTCCTTTTTCTCCGATACGTCGACCATGCGTACTCGTTCGCCGGTGATATGGGTAAACTCGGCCATTTCCTACACCCCTCCGAACAGGTAGGCCGGGATCCAGGATAGCATATCGCTCGCGGTCATCCCGTCGCCGTACTTGGCCTGGGCGACTTCCCCGGCTTTGCCGTTCGCGTAGGCCGCGACGCAGGCCGCTTCAAAGGCCGGGAGGCGGCAGAACAGCGCCGCGGTGACCCCGGCCAGGACATCGCCGGTGCCACCCACAGTCATGCCCGGCCCGCCGGTTCGGTTGAACCGCACCCGCCCCCCATCGGAGATCACGTCCACCTCCCCTTTTAGCAGGATCACTCCCGGTCCAGCCGCGCTTTTCACCATTCGGGCCCGTCTGACCAGATCGGGAGGCGGCGTCTTGCGGGTCATCCGTCTGAACTCCCCAGCGTGCGGGGTATAGATGGTGGATGAACCGGCCGGAAGGGGCTTACGCAGGGCGTCCGCATCCAGTACCAACCGCACGCAGTGGGGAGCGAGCTCCCGCACCACCCCGTGGCTCCGCGTCCCCAGACCATTTCCGCAGACCACCACGTCCGCTTCCTCCGCAAGGGCGATCAGGCGGGGCAGGTGTTCTGTACGGACACGGTCCCCCTCCAGGGGTTCCCGGATCAGGTCCGCGTAGGGCAGGGAGACCGGAGAAGCGACCCGCACCAGGTCCGCCCCGCCACGGAGCGCTCCCAGGGCTACCAGATAGGGGGCCCCCTGGTAGGGTCCCCCTCCCACCACCAGCACGGAGCCCCCGGCACCCTTGTGCGCACCGGAAGCTTTCGGCGGGATCAGCAGGATCTCGCCGGGACCGGTGCAGACCTCTGCCTCCAAGGGGATGCCGATCTCCGCCACCTCGCTACCCTCCACCTTGGAGCGGTGAAAGGCCAGGATATGGCGGGATTTGATGCCGGGAGTGGGGACATCTGCGGCGAGGATGGGAACCCCGGACTGGTTTGCATAGCGCACCAGGCTGACATACGGTTCCCGCAAGGTACCGCTCGCGCCGGTCCCGAGCAGTGCATCCACGATGAGATCGGCCCCGGTGAAGAGAGTCCGCAGCCTTCTCACCTCGGCCAGGCACTGCACCGGGTGGAGAACGACATCGCAGGAGGACAGGGTGCACAGCTGCTCTTGCATAAGATCACTCTTTCCCTCCTGATCAACAAAGATCACACTCGTCTCCACGTCTTTCTGGAGGTACCGGGCCGCCACCAGCCCGTCTCCCCCGTTGTTACCTTTCCCGCAGAGGATGAGCACCCGATCCGGGCGGAATTCCCGCACGGAGCGGGCCAGGGCGCTACCTGCGCTCTCCATCATCGTGCGCGTATCGACCCCGAGCGCCACGGCGTTCTCCTCCACCACCCGCATCCGTTCGGGTGAGATCATCCCTTCCTCCAGAAATTCCCCCATCCACCGCATATAAGACCCCGAATTAAACATAAATCCCGAATTTCTGATTCCCAGTATAGATAAACTACATTCTCTCCAGCGGTGCTCATATTGGTTTCCCAATCACGGGAAAAGGTGATTTCCGCTAAATTTCACCATCAATATCCTAAAACCTTCCTGGAAGTGACCACAGGCACCAGTAACCGATCGATAATGGTTGTTCCGGGGAAGCATTGGCGAGGAACTGGTGTCTGCAGATTTCGGTTCACGCTCCGGTATCGTCTACGGGAAGGGAGAAGCAGAAGGTTGAACCCTTTCCTTCCTCTGATTCTACCCAGATCTTCCCTCCATGTCTCTCGACGATGCGCCTGCAGATCGCTAATCCCATTCCTGTGCCCGGGTAGGCATCGGGCGGATTGAGCCGCTCAAACATGTCGAAGATCTTCTGGAAGTACCGGGATGGGATACCTATGCCGTTGTCCTGCACCGAGAATTGCCAGGCATCACCCCGGGAAAAGGCAGCTACCACTACCCTTGGTTTATTACCAGGCCGATGAAATTTGATCCCATTTTCGACCAGATTCTGGAGCGCTATACGCAGCAGGGTAGGGTCTGCCATGACCACCGGCAGTTTCTCCCGGACGACGGTTGCGCCTTCCTCCCTGATCCGGGGCTGCAGTTCTCCGAGGATCTGGTCAAGAATACTATCAGTATCCACCTTCTCTTTTCGCAGCTCCTGCATGTTCAGCCGGGAATAACGACGGAGGTCACCGAGCAGCTGATGCATGCGGAGCCCGGCTTTTTCGATGGTCCGGATGTACCCGCGCGCCTCCGCGTCCAGCGTCTCCTTTTTTTCCATTTCCAGGCGCTGGATAAAAGTGATGACGGTCCGCACCGGTTCCTGGAGATCATGGGCGGCGATGTGAGAGAGATTCTCGAGATCTTCGTTACTTCGCCGGAGATCCTCGGCCTGCTGTTTCAGTGATTCTATCAGTTTCGCCCGATCAAAGAGTTCCCGCATATGGATCTGTATCGCTGAACGACCCCCGAAATTCACCAGATTCGCCCGGACCTCAACTTCGATGTAGTCACCATTTGCCAGGAGAACCGTGGCCACGAGCGCAGGAAGAGTTCCCCCTTCCAGGATCTTCTGGATGTCCTGACTGGCACGGTCCGAAAAGCCCGGAGGAAGATGCTCATAGACCGATTTTTTCATCGCTTCTTCGAGAGATCTATCGCCGATGAGTGTCAGGGCTGCGGGATTGGCATACAGGATCTTTCCCTCAGGGTCGTGGACTATTATTGCATCAGATGAGTGTTCGATGAGGGCCTGGTAGTTCATCTCATATTCCTGTTGATTCATTTCTGAACCTGCCGGATGCCGATTGGGGTCGGACTTCCATGATCTTATCAGAATTGGTAATTATCAATTATCTGCCCCTAATATGATCTGGACCTAGGAGGTGTAGGAGATCCTCATCGTAGCTAGAGGTGTCCCATAGGAGGGATGGTAGTCTCGCTTACACCGGGTGCACCGGAGCCTCCCGAGACTCATCTGGTAGAACCGATCGTGGTGACAGGAAGGACAGTAGATTCCCGTTAATTCCTTCTTTCTGGTGAATAAATACTGGAATGCTCTCTCCTAGGAACTACAGATCTGTATCAGGTCCGGGAGATTCATGTGTCCCCATGTAGGTATCTCCTCCTATTTGGGGGCAGATGTTTTACAATCACCCAGAATTATTTAAAAACGCATCGATCCGCCCACCCCGGATTCACTACGTTAATCTTGCACCAGAGATCGTCCTAACGGTCCGTCATATCCTGCGAACGATACCGAATAGTGAGTGGCGGATAAACCGCGATTCCCACCATTTCATTTGTGAGAAGTACACATGCGTAGTAATGGATCTCGATCGTGATCTGCGGGAAGCGGCTGAATGGATACGCGCCGCAGAGAACGTCACCATCATCTCCCATATCGACGCAGACGGGATCACCAGCGCCACCATCCTCCGGCTCGCCCTCCAGCGGGAGGGGATCCCGGTGGAGCCGGTCTTCGTCCGCCAGCTGGAGCCTTTTGCCATGCGGTACGTCCCCCGGGACGAAAGTCTGAAGATCTTCTCTGACCTGGGGGCCGGGCAGCAGAACCTCCTTGCCGAAAGGGGTCTTTCGGTGGAAGAGGTACTGATCGTGGATCACCACGTGAGCCAGCCCTTTGGCGACGGGTACCGGGAGGTAAACGCCCTCTCCTACGGGTACACCAAGTTTTCCGCCGCGGGGATGGCCTACCTGCTCGCCCGAGGACTGGATGGCGACAATATGGACCTGGCGAAGCTCGCGATCATCGGTAATGTGGGGGACATGATGGCGCGGGAAGATCTCGGGCTGATCGGTCCCGCCCGGGAGATCGTGGAAGACGGGATCACCAGCGGGACCGTCGAGGTCCGAGCCAAGGAGCTGAACTGCTACGGCATCTCCACCAGGCCGGTGCACATTTCGCTTGCATTCAGCGACGACCCGTTCATCCCCGGCATCACCAACAACCCGAATGGGGCACTGCGTTTCCTGGAGCGTCTGGGGATCGAGCTGAAGACCCCCCGGGG
>JAJRCO010000271.1 GCA_028678905.1 Methanomicrobiales archaeon | reverse complement strand
TCAACAAAGCCGAAAAGAACTTCGAGATGGTCCGGCGCGCAGAGGTCATCCGAATCTTGAATAGCGATCCACCGGCCTCGAGCCTGACGGATCCCCAGGTTGCGCGCCGCCGAAGGACCCCGGTTCTCCTGGTGGAAGCAGCGAATCTTATCGCCATAGGTCTTTAGCACCTCTTGTGTTCCGTCGGTTGAACCGTCATCGACCACAATGATCTCAAAATCCCGGAAGCGCTGCTTGAGAACGCTTTCAATAGTCTCTCCGAGAAGAGCAGCCCGATTGTAGGTCGCGATCACGACCGAAACCGATGGGGTTTTTTGGGAATCAGGCGCCGCATCCATCGTTGGTCTCTCTCTAAGCTCTCTCCTGCTTGCGTTTGATAACACAGCGGTGACTCAAACACAGAAAGTGTTCAGATTTTATAGCTATCAGAAAAAGGAAGGCTAACGCAAATTCAGGACTTGATTACTGCTAGAGGTGCGGGGGCTCTGTTCGCCCAGTCTCTGAGGCGATCGCTCTCTTGTGAAATGTGAACCAATTGATTAAATCTAAGGTAACGTCATTCTTGCCATGGCAGTAGTTTCCTCATCAAGATCCACTTCCCTATACCGTTTCTTTATCTTTCCATCAAGACCGAACTTGATACCTGTAGCAACTCGTCCAGGGGCATAGATAGAGTCATAAGCTATCACCCGCGATCACGGCATTGTTGATAGTTCCATTAAAACCGAGGAGAGAAGCATCGACCAGGAGTGGATAGCTCGGCGCAAGGGCACTGGTGTAGAGCAGGGCGCCGTTTTTGTAGTATTTGACGATTCCAGATTCTACAGCGATGCGGAAGACATCTCCGGTCGCGTAAGTGCCTTGTGTTCTATAAACTCCGTTTTCCCGGATGTCTATGCCTCCGTCCGCCCACAATTGGATGGCAAAGTCGATATCGGCTGTGGTGGTATCAACGTTGTTGTGGCTTAAGCCGATCAGCCGTTGGGTGGTGGTTTCGGAGGCGGTGAACTCCACGAAGCCATCGCCTGAAGCGATTTGTTGTTGCGAAGTGGCCCCCGCATCCTGGCAGCCATCACAGCCCGAGGTTTTTTGCAGCGAGTTGCCGTTGGCGGTCACATTGACAAGATTAATCCAGAGCACATTCTGTACGGCAAGGCCGCCCGGCGCGGTCTGGAAGATAAAATCTCCTGACACCGCAAGGTTTCCGGTGCCATCCCGGGATAACACTTGATAATGGTAGGAGGTGTTTGCTGCCAGCCCGGTCAGGAGCACCGAATGGGAGGTCGCCAAATTTGAGTTAAGCGAGGTTGTGCTGCCGTAAGCAGCGCCTGCCCCGTAGTTGACCTGCGAGTCGGTGGGCTTGTCAGTGGTCCAGGCGATTGTGGCCCCGGAGGCTGAAATATTGATTGCCGAGACCGAGGAGATCACCGGAGGAGTCGTGTCAACGACCGGAGGCGGCGCGCCCAGCGTTATATTGGCGCTCGCGCTGCTGCCGTCGGCAAACTGTGCCGTGAGTGTGAGGCTCTGCCCGGAATTAAAAAGCATGTTGTTATAGTCAGAACCGAATATATAAAAACTCCCCCCGTCCGCTACTCCGAAATTCACCGCTCCGCTGGAGTTGTTGAGCAACGCCCCATCCAGAGAATTGGCCGCCCCCAATACCCACCGCCCATCTCCAGCCACTGTGTTCCACCACGGCCCGGAAGGCTCGGTCAAATCCAGCTGGGTCACGGTCCGATTCCCGCTCCCGGCCTGCAGCGTTACCGTGAAGGTCCCGTCCATCTGACTATCTGGCGCGACCGCCTGGTCCCCCTGCCCTACGCGGTCCCTTACCTTGCCATTGAAACTCAAGGTGATCGCCGCCGGCGTGGTGGCGCTATTGCTGACGGTCACCGTAACGCTCGCCGAGTTCGAATTCCCCGCAGCGTCTTTGGCAACCGCCGCCAGGGTGTGTGAGCCGTTGCCGACGCTCGCGGTATTCCACGAGATGGAATAAGGAGCCTTGGTCAGCGCGGCTCCAAGATTGGCTCCGTCCAACTGGAATTGAATGCTGCTAACCCCGACATTGTCCGAAGCATTGGCTGAAACGGCAACGCTGCCCGAGACCGTTGAGCCGGAGCTCGGAGCGGTGATGGAAACCGTGGGCGGGGTGGTGTCGGGCAGAGGGACTGTTGTGAAGGTAAAGTCTCCCGACACTGCAAGGTTTCCAGAGACATCTTTCGATTTCACCCGGTAGTGATAGAGTGTGTTCGCAGTGAGCCCGCTCAGCGTCTGCGAATGAGAAGTGACCATGGTTGCATTGAGGGTCGTTGAACCCCCATAACTGCTGGTCGTGCCATAATCCACCTGCGAATCGCTCGCCTTATCGGTAGTCCAAGTAATCGTAGCTCCAGAAGAGGTGACAAGAGAAGCAGAAACAGAGGAGATTATCGGAGCCGTCGCAGGATAGATGAACGCCAGTCCTGCTATATCATCAGACGTGAGCGAGGCACCGCGGCCGTCAAAGTGGGCGTAGGCATACATTGTCGCGCTCGGAACGGTGGAATGGCCCAGTCCCAAAACATGCCCCAACTCATGGGTAAGCACCTCGGCAAGATTCGCGAAGTTTTCATAGAAGCCGCATCCCTGCCAGCCATCATTAACCACAACGTCGCCTTCGATTATTTTAGTGAAGGGTTGTCCATTCACAACGCGGGATTGGCCGCTCGTTGAAAAAAAACCTCCCTGAGCAAGAGTGCCGCCGCAGTTCACTGGATTATCCATTTGACCGAGGGGGTCGCCAAACGAGATTGCATTTACGCCGTCCGAGCGGAACCCGACAGCTGCTGTGGTGCCGCCGCTCTGATACTTAAAGCTAGCCCCAGAAACATTGCTCCAAGCGGCTAATGCCTGTTGAGCCTGACTAAAGCCCAACGTCGGAGCCGCCGGTTCTCCCTGTTGATTTGTGAACATAACCACCGGAGAGCCGGCGTCCGGCTCAAACCATCTTACATTGCCCATCAACGTGAAGCTTGTGCCCGGTTGAGTCACATCCGAAGCCACATTGGGAGAGAGCACAATCGGCTTGCTCTCTCTTGGAGGTCCGCCTGCTTCCAATACCCGGCGCAGCTCTCTCTTAAATTCATCGAAACGGTGCGATCTCTGACTTGACGAGGATAATAGATCCGCCGTGGTAGGAGGAGACATGACGTGGACCCCATCAGGTATCTCTTGACGAGCAAACTCCTCCTTCGTGTAAGGATCAGTCTGGATGGAATATTTTCCCTGATACAAATGGGCGACCCGAAGGGTCCCATCCTTGTTCTGGGTTAAAAACAGAAGAACTCTCTCGTTAATTGAGAACTCTGGACTTCCTATGATCCACGAATGAAGATCTCCAATCGTTCCGCCCACCTGCTTGAAGGTCAACT
>JAJRCO010000072.1 GCA_028678905.1 Methanomicrobiales archaeon | reverse complement strand
GTGGAGAGTTATGAAGTTTCCTTTTTTACTATCCGGGACTTCTTATGTGAAACTCGGTAAATCTTGGTCCAAAATTATGATAATATCCTGTGATAATTTGATTATTAGTCAAATAGCAATAAAATTTATTTTTTTTTAGGGAATTGTCCTAGGGCGGAAACATGAAGTTCGCGAAGGTAATTGCGATTGCCATGATTCTCGCCATGGCGTTGCTTGTATCGAGTGTAGCAGCGGGGAATGGCATTGATCTCAATGGGCAGCATTTTAATTTAAATCTCGTTGGTATCTCCAAATCAGATCGAAATATGCCAGATGACCTTGATACCGGGCATACGATTTTTGTTAAGTACAATAAAACTGGTGGAGTTACAACGAGGATTTATCTTAAACAAGGAGCTGATTTCCAGGTTTTGGACAAGGATGGAACAGATGGGAAAGCCCGGTTCCAGCTACCTAATCCTTATCCGGACTACAACTCTACCACCGGAGAACTCGGTGATCCAGCGTACATGATATATATTCGTGTCCTCGGTAAACCTGGTGGATCCGGTTCTATTACTACGGGATTATGTAATGTTACAGATCCAGCAGCTACAGAATGTGTTATCGACATTTCCGGTGTTTGGTTGTCGGCTGATACTGTGACCCTCACCCCTCATGCAAATGACAACAAATTCGAAGAGGTTACCGACAAACTCACAACTGTTAACCTTAGCCAATTCTCGATTTGTGGAGATGGTAATGATCCCTGTGGTATTGTGCCAATATTCGATCTTAATCCATTCGATCTCACATCACCAGAATACTATCTCTACTTCTGGGAGATGTATAATAACGGGATAAAACTTGTTCAACTGCGGTTCTATCCGTTATAGAAATGAAATGCCACATCTTTTTTATTGCACAATAATTACTTCCTTAAAAGTGATGCATTGAAAGCATTGTTCTTTTACAAGAGCGTTTTACTTTAAAGAAGAGGTAGCCTCAACCGCCTTAGTAAAAAAATTGAACGGGGAGTTTATGCACCTTTGTCTTTTCCACCTTTACAATTTCCTTCGTTACATTCCGTAACAGGAGGGGTACTGTCGTTTGCTTCCTTTTCCGGTTTCCCTCCATGGGTCACACTTGGTGCCTCTTCTTCTTGATCTATTACTTCGAGATCTTCAAGAGTATCGCTACCGGATTCTACGGTAGGGTTCTCTTTGAGGTATTTCTTGGCCTGGCCTAGATTATTGATGGTCTCAGGAATCGCGTCCACTAATGCCTGATTTGCTTCCTCACTGTCATCGTTCCTTAATCCGAGGAATTTCAGGATTTTATCGATAAAAGTGTCGGCCGGTTTTTCCCCGATCACGCGGATAGTATCGCTTCCCTCGACACGGATAGTCTCCCCTCCGATCACTATCTCACCCACGCAGCTGATAGTGACGGAATCGTTTGCTGTCACATTAAGACTCGTGCGATCGAACTTGGCAATCAGTTTACCATCCTCGTCATCCGGAAGAATAAGTTTCCTTAAGACTGAGTCGTTACAGGTGATTGAGGAATTCTCCCGATCGATCACTGCTTCATCGAAGACATCAGACACGTTAATAAAGACGGTAAATGCGCCCTTACTCTTGAGATTCAGAGTTTCCGGTTTAATTTCCATGGTAGCAGTGACAGATTCCCCAATGTCAATGGTCCGTGAAGCGTTGAGAAGAGCCTCCGGTGCCGTTTCGTTCACCAGGGTAACATTCACGATATTGGTCTGTTGTTCCGGGTAGGCAAATGACGTGACAATCGTAAGAAGGGCAGTTTCGCCGGGATTTAATTCGGTAATGTTCCACTCTGATGTGGTATTATTGAAAGTGCCGTTGTTTGTGGAATTGGATATCCAGGTTACATTTTTCAAACCGATGATGTCTTCGTACACCGTGACGTTAACAGGATCATCTCCGGTATTCTCAACCGTGACGATCCATGTTACCTCATCTCCAACATAGTACGGTCCATTCGTTATGTTCTTTTCAATGCTCAAATTGTACGCCATGACCGGGCTAATCATCAATCCGATCAGCAGCAGGCCGCATACAATGAGCCTCATCTCATAGAGGTCAGAATGTGACATAAAATGGAATTTGAAAATAGTACTATATAATAATATATAATGGATTTGGTTAAATGATTAGTCTATATGATTAAAATTAATCAATTTTACTTTTAATTTAATTTTTATTTCTAAAAATTATCTAAAAAATCCTTTTTAAGAATATCCATAATTTTATAAAATAAAAACATGCGCCGATCGGAATCTATGAATCCTGCGGCGAATCTCCTACAATTAGGAGAAGGTGTAAAGGATACTTAGAGGGATACAGGAGGGATTTAATCTTTTATGTTAAAGTCTTGTCTATCTTGTCTAATTATTGCATTATCTCAAGAAGCATGCTGGGAGGGAATAGGCCGTTCACCATAAACGGCATATGAGGAAGAGACTAGAAAGGTGGGTTAGATAACTCCCTCCTAGTTCATGGGTTGTAAAAAAAAGGTAAGTAGATTGCGGGATGTTCATGACATCTCACTTGAGAAGAATATCAGCTGATACTTTGAGGGAATTAACTGGGGAAATATGTCCATTATTGTGTGTAAGCATTATGCCAGAGAAGAATGCAGTAATGGATTTGAAATCATCGGTTTCGAGTACAAAGTAGAATACATGCTCGGTTGGACAGGAATATGCTCCATGAATCTTAATACCGAGTTTCTTCGCTGAATCATTCATTCCATCAAGCCAGAGCTTGGTTTCATCACTAAACTCCTTTCTTGCATGACACAATTCAGGTGTATGGATGAGAGTAGCTACAAACATCATGGTTCTCACCGTCCTCAGACATAGTATCATAATATATAACACTATTGTAAACAGCAAACACCGAAAATGAAGAAGATGGGGTTCTCCAAAGGGACACTGTATTACCTGAAGAAGAATGCTGAAGGGAACCGACCGTTCACGATAAACCGGCACGTGAGGGAGTGGATAGAGGGATGGTGAAGTCACCTACCCCACATCGAACCCTTTATCCCCCGGACACCGAATCCTTAGGTATCCAAACCAGATGATGATGAATGAATCAGAAGACTCTTAGTATTACGATTGTCGTGGTGGTTGCGGTTGTCGTCGTAATTACCCTGTGGCTCTCCGGGTCTGTGCAGTCCTGGCCGCTCGTCGGTGAAATAGGAGCTTGCGAGCAGCCACAGCTGACTTCGGATTGCTACAAGGGAATGTTCAGGACGGTAGTATGGGGCACGCTCAAGACTTCTAGCGGTACTTCACTACCAAACCAACAAATATTGATCGAACAGCCAGATAGGTATGATCCTGTTACTGGTGAACCTGTCACTTGGAAGTCGTGGAAAGAAACGGATACCGGTTCGGACGGCAAGTTTGGAACAGTGGAAGGGGAGGCTCTGTCACATCGTCCCAAGGTAATCTATAATGGAGGCTACTATAACGGAGTCTCGTATTGTAATGCTTCGGTGATATGCCACGGAGTAGGATCAATTCCATTGAATTGGTAATTGCATAGCCTCCTGGGTTTAAGGTAATAGACGTAGGGTAAGCGGAGTTAAAGTGCACATAGGAGCGTTCGCACTTCCTTTCTCTTCTTTTCAATTAGGAATAGCAGCGATCTAAACATGCGACGGAGTTAGTTGAAAATCCCACTTGTGTAATCAACCCGACCAGCCCGGACCGCTGCTTTTTTTCCTGCTATGTGTTACCCATCATTACAATGCGAGGGTCATGATTGAACCTCCTTAAGATCTAGTAGAGTTCGGTGATCTCCGCGGGTGTGCTAAGCGCCTGGGATGTTCAACTCGGGGTCCAGGATTTTATGGTTGATATGTATCCACAGGGATATATCCTGATATCTGGAGTGTTGCAGTAATTGTGTCATCATGAAGGTAAGTGAGGGAACAGAACACAGCCTCATCGGTCATAAAATTGGATACAGGCGGAATTCTCCGGTATAGGCAACCGTTGTTTCACCCTAGATTAATATATCCCAGGATCCATAGATGGGGTTGTCGACCTTATATGCGGAGACCTCAAAGGGATAGGGTAGATCCTCCATCGTTCCGCAGGAGCCGGGCACCAGCTTCTTGCTCTTGGCGGACTGCCCGGGCTTCTGGGCGAGAAAATTCAGGAGCGGTTCCGGCGGATGGACCGTGCAGACGAGGTCCCTGCCTACGTAGCCCCGTCTCTCGATTTCCAGGTACTGCGGGTCGTCTTCCTTCGGACTGCGCAGGGAGGTGTAGGCGACATCGGCCTCAGACCCGATTTCCCCAACGTCCTGTAACCCTTCAGGATGACCAAGCTTATCGGCGTGGCAACGATGGGAATAACGTATCCAGAACTCCAACGTTTCCCGAATGATCGAGATGAGCGTGGGGGAGGAAACCGCCGCGACGGGGAGCGTTGGATAGGAGGCTACGCTCACGTCCGAGGGGATGAGATCGGTCTATAGATATTGTGCTTGGGGATGAGGCCGAGCTGGAGGAGGTCGTGGATGCCCCGGGTGGTGCGGTTCTTCAGGAATTCCTCGTAGAATCGGGAGTACTTCCCGAAGTTTTTGCCGAGTCCAGGAAGATGCCCTCATTGCCGTTATCGAGATAGATCTTGTTGCCACCAATGCAGTTCGCACCATCGTAAACCGTGATCCCCAGGGACATACGGGGCTGTATTCCATTCGAATCCCTATAACCTTACCGGATGAAGTAAACCTCCTCGAATCTTTTAAGGGTTCGCAGATTCTGATAGTGTCGCATGGAGAAGAAGAGACACCGCATCTGCGAATTCTGCGGGTTATTGATGGAGGAGGAATATACCGATGAAGAGTGGGATGCGCAGGCCACGAGTGCGAGGAGTATTACCTCGCAGAGCTGGTGGACGGGACGATCAGCTGCTGACGATTTTTCGGGCTTGGACGGGCACACCCCGGCGAGGCAGCCAGTCGAGGCCCGTCACAACCTCTTCTTTAGCGAGGAAAACGAGGCGGGACTCCGGGATCTCCGGGAAGAGAAATTCCCAGGGAGATTGGGGTGCGAGGGAAAAGCGATCTCCAGCAGAAGTCTGGAGAGTCAGCTGCCCCTCCTCGGGGATCACAGTCAACTGCATCCCCTCCTCGGTAAGATACGTTCCCGCAAAGCGGCTCAACTCGGCCGAAGATAAGGGAAAGGTTGCGGGCGGTTGGTAAGGTTTACCAAGGATCAGAGCCGCCATCTCGATGGTTAGTTGCTCGACCCGATTGAGATTCCCATCATTATTCGATAGGATGATGACCAGAACATCGTCCTCGGGACGGGCGAGCATATAATTCGCACAACCCGGGAGAGAGCCATAATGCTCCACTACGGATTGTCCATGATATTCACTCAACCACCAGCCATAGCCATAGCGAGTGGACCGGCCATCGGCTAGCGTATAGGGCGTCCACATCCTGCGAAGGGTTTCGAGGCTGAGTAGGTTACCGGTAGACAGGGCAGTAAACCAGCGGGTGAGATCCTCCAGGGTCGATATAAGCCCGCCGGCGGAGTAGAAATGAGTGGAGCTGAAATATTCCGCAGGCCTGTAGCCCTGGGGCGTTTGGGAATAACCGTTGACCAGGTGAGGGATGATGAGGCTGTGGGTGGACTTGTAGGATGTGGACGACATGTTCAGCGGAGTAAACACATGTTCGGCGAGAAAATCCGCATAGCAGGTTCCCGTGATCCGTTCGATGATTACTCCCAGCAGTATATAGCCTGAGTTGCAGTAGGACCAGCGTGTTCCGGGCGCGAAGGTGCGGGGAGAGATCTTGAAGAGATCGATCAATTGATCGATGGTTACATCCTGGCGATGCATCGCCCACCACTCCGGGAGTTCCGTGTATTCGGCAATACCGGAGGTGTGCGTCAGCAGGTGTTCCAACGTGATGGTCGTTTCACCCATGGGAAATTCTGGCAACAGATGGTCCAGCGGGTCGGTGAGTGCCAGCTGCCCCGATTCGACCAGCATCAGGATCGCGGTGGAGGTGAAAGGTTTGGTCAGGGAGGCCAACTGGAAGGGCATGTCGGGCTTTAGCGGAACCAGGTGTTCGAGATTTGCCTGACCGATACCCCTGCGGTAGAGAATTTGCCCCTTTTTGGACAGGAGAACGGCTGCGCCCGGGGCGGTGTCGTCGGGAAAAGCGTTGACCACCATGCGCTCCACCGTGGTTGTGATGTCGCCTGTTGTAACCATGGTTTACCCTCACCCTTAATGTGCACCACTAGCATTCGCTTATATAGAGTCATAGACATTCAAATTATCGGACTTGAAGAGAGTGACTGGTCCCGCGAATGAATTCACGGGCATCTATGCGGTTGCAAGGGATTGCAGAGAGCACGGAGATTATCCGCAGCTCCGAGAGCGCTTTGAGAGCGAGCAGCCTGGTACCGATAGAGTCTGCCCGCTCATGTTGGAGGTAGTAAGCGCTACCTTGAGCACCAGGGCATCAATCACCGCATCTTTCGGGAGGTTGATGTTTGAGGTGAGCTCGATCTGATCGGAGAGCGTTCGTAATTTTCGAGTACATGGAACAACCAGCTCCTTCCCGCTCATCTTTAGGATCGAATGTACCAGAGCCACAACTATCGTAATCGACAATTAGAGGGAGGCCTGCTTGAGTTGGTGTTGTGACGCCAGGGGGTATGATTGCTTTACCCCTACGGGTTGAATCGATCGACGAGGGAAGTCAGTGACCGGAGAATCAGGCGCTACTGTGATCCTCTTCTATATAACAATCTCCGATACGGACGGGCGAGGATCTCTAACATTATTGGTTGAGATCGCAACAGCATAAAGTAAAACGCTGTCGGGTCTCGAACCCCTTCGTGGCCAAAAGTGGACCTGAACGCAACCGATCCCCAGGAATAAATGCGGAATCGCCTTTGAGCATGTAACCGCAAATGGACTTATTATCGCGAAATTCACAGTACTGGTGCTGGATATGCAATACCGGATAGTACCCAAGAACGGTGACCGATTATCGGCGTTGGGCTTCGGAGCCATGCGATTAGTAACCAAGGATGGCAGGATCGATGAGGAGCGGGCTACACGGCAGGTACGGGGTGCTATTGATAACGGGATCAACTACATCGACACCGCCTTCACCTACCATCGAGGGGAGAGTGAGCGATTCCTGGGACGGGCACTCCGGGACGGGTATCGTGAGAAGGTCAAATTGGCCACCAAACTGCCCTGTAGCGTGGAAACCCGTGAGGATATGGATAAGATCCTCGATCTTCAGCTAAAAAAACTCCAGACCGATCATATCGATTACTACCTTCTCCACGAGCTCGTGGCCTCGTCCTGGAAAAGGTTGTATGATCTGGGAGTCCTGGAATTCCTGGATGCCGCAAAGGCATCTGGCAAAATCAGAAATGTGGGTTTTTCGTTCCATGGGGATCGCAAGACATTCATGGAGATCATCGATGCCTATGACTGGATATTCTGCCAGATCCAGTACAATTTCCTGGATAATATGATACAGGCGGGAGCCGAGGGACTCCGGTATGCGGCTTCCAAAAACATCGCGGTCATGATTATGGAGCCACTGCGGGGGGGATTGCTGACAGGAAATCTTCCTTCGGAGGTTGAAGAGATCTACCGCCAAGCGAGACCAGCCCGTTCCGCCGCGGAATGGTCCTTACGATGGATCTGGAATCACCCGGAGGTGACCGTGGTCCTTTCTGGTATGAATGACGAGGAACACATCGTTGAAAACCTCAACACCTGTGAGGATGCTCTGCCCGATTCCATGACCTCCGACGAATTGGCGTTGATTGAAGCGGTTGCTAAATCATACCGGAAGCAGAAGAAGGTAGACTGTACCGGATGTGCCTATTGCATGCCTTGTCCGCACGGCGTTGATATCCCCCACTGCTTCTCCCTGTATAACGATTTTCACCAGGGCGGATTTCGTAATCGCGTAATTGCTCGTGGGAAATACGGGTTTTGGCTGGTGGCCGGTAGAGGAGGGACTCCCGCGGATGCCTCGCTCTGCCACCGTTGCGGTAGTTGCGAAAAGGAGTGCCCCCAGCAGATCCCCATCATTATGGAGCTGAATAAAGTACACCGGGGTCTGGGTGGGCTCCCCACCAGACTGATGATCCCTCTCATACGATGGATGTTCTCATCAAAAGGGAAGATCTAGACCTAGGGATACGATGCTTCAAAGAAGAGGGTGATTGTACTATCAGATTTTCCTTTGCTCATTTCACCCCCAATTCACCACCGTTGCGACTAATACCACGTATGGGCCGCAAAATTTGAAAGACTTAAAAATGTTCTAGGAGGTTTTCCGGCTGGTCCCGGAAGATGGTAGTTTCATTACGTGGTCATTGCCACTTTATACAGCTGTTCCGGGGTGAGGGCAGTCATCGTTTCGGTTCGAATGGTGCCCCATTTACTGGTTTCGATCAGCACTTTAGCGAGGGCCTCCGTCGATGGCAGTTCAGCAACAATCACGAAATCGTAGCGACCAAAGGTGTAGTAGTTGGCCAGCAGTCGACCACCTGCTGCCTTTACGACCTGTTCTCCCTTGGTGTCCCGTTCACCGGCACTTTTGATGTTATCGATTGCCTTCTGGGTCAGTTTTCCCAGTATGACAAAGAGTGTCATACATAATGGGGACAATAGGATTTCATTAATGTATGGATCATCCGAGACTGAGAATCCTAACGGATATTCTCTCCGGGTTCACCGGGATAAAAGAATATTCGACGATCAAATTTACAAGGAAACAATTTTTATCGACGGTACTGCCCCACCCTGGATCTCAACTGGTTCCGGAGAACCTTCCCAAAGAAACAGCTCGAGGAGAAAGAGATCCGTTGGGGCTACGCCCCCAGCCACGGTCACTACATCGGGTACAAGCTTACCCTGGCGATCGAGTACTCGCCCCTACGGCCGGTCTGCATCCTCCTTCATCGCAAATCTCCCCACGATGCTCCTCTCTTCGGGGAGATCCTGGAGGAGCTGAAGCGCCGGAGGAGTATCAGGATCGGGGATACCGTGGTCTGTGACAATGTTACTATTCCTACGATAATTATGTCCAGGGCATCCTACGGTTCAACGTTGTACCGGTGATCTTCTCCAAGAAAACCTTCTCAGTGAAGAAACTGCTCGGCAAGCTGATCTATCCCCGTTGAACATCTTCGGCCGGTCGGACACCCGGAACTGATCCGGCGGTACCGTTCTCTGGTCCGGGATCTGTTAATCTGGCTGAAAGAACAGGACCGGTTCCAGGAGATCCGATCCTACATCGAGGACGTGTTCAAAATCGTAAAGAATGCCTTCTCCTTAAAGCGAATTCACCGCTATATCACGAGATCGGTGACAAAGGCGGTATCTCTGATGTACTTTTAACCGGACTTGTGAAATCGCTGGGATTCCGGTCAAAGGGACAATTACAGAGCCTCGCTGAGTGGTGAAAAGTGGAGGGGGTTATTTGTATTGTTTATTGATTGAATTCACTAACGGCATGTAACAGCATAATCTCATAAATAGTCACTATTTTAAATTTAGAGCCTTTAAAATGGCTATTTTAATTTTATATGCGCCGACCGGGATCTATGGATCCTGCGGCGAATCTCCTATAGATTCAAAATAGGTAAACTCAATTTTTCTTAGGGAACCGGTTAGATAAAAACGATTTTTTAATCTAAAGGTATTGTTGATTTAATCTCTCATAAGAGAGGTAACATATGTTCTTTTTAATCAAGATATCGTCTAATACCTTGAGAAGGGAGAGAATTCATCGCTAATTCTCAAGGCAAAGGACAGGGATTGGGGTCCTGTTTGCACTGATCGAGGCTGTTAAGATTATAAATAATGAATAGACGTTAAATAATCAGAATTAATAGGAAAAATTATCTATAAAACCTGTATACCCGCCATTTGTAGTCGCTATCCCCATAAATCTTCTCTGAGCCTCTCCAACGTTTTGCGCTGAGATATAGATCGTCATCCGATATCTCAGCATATACAAAACGCGACGTAAGCCCCCGTTCTTCAAATAGAGTAACTGTTTTAGGATTCTCTTTGGGTAAATCGCTACCAATGAATATACCTTTATTTTAGTGATACAAGGAGAAGATTTAAAATATATTCTCGATACACCCAAAGTTGTGTTTTTTTAAGGAAATCACGTGCCAACTAGAATAATCATTTCGATATTTTAATAAACCCGTTTCACGAGCACTCTAGCAAGACCTTCAGGCTTGTGAAAATCCTTCAGAAAACGTGGATCGATGGGATTCATCACTCGTCTCAGTATCCTCTCATCGGCCTGAACCATTTTGGTCGGGAGGATTATGCAAGAGAGTTCTGTTCGGTGTCTTCTTCTGGGTATTGCTCTTCTAATGCTTGGTGTTCCTGTATACGCAGTAACGTTTACAGGAATTGTTTACGAGGGAAACGTCGGAGATGCCAGCACCCCAATTCCCGGTTTTGCTGTAAGTCTCTACGTCTCCAACACCTACGGTGTACAGGGTACATGGGTCTCACAGAGTGTGACAAACCAGTCCGGGTTCTACTCCCTGGAAGGACCAGATACCTGGGAATACAATAATATCCTGCTGGAAGTTCCTTCTGGTGCAACAGCAACGGGAGCCCAGAGTTTGAGCGGAACCGTATTGAACCCTACCTGGATCCTGGTTCCCTTCTCCGTGGTAGGGGGGAACCTGTTCCTTCCTGGGAACGACTTCTGGATCGAGCAGGCGGTGAGCTGCCCGGAGGGGTGCGAGTGCCTGAGTGTGCCGGCCGCCACCGAGAAGTACCTCACCTTTGAACGCTGCTCTGGGGACATCTGCGGGTATGACGCACCGAATGTCCCGAGATACTGTATGCGGCCGGTGACCACCCCCTCCCTGCCTGCGGACGGGACGCTCTGTGAGGATGGCAATCTGTGTACTCTAGATGATACCTACCAGAACGGGATTTGCACGCCCGGTCAACCGCTCATCTGTGACGACCAGAACGCAGACACCACGGACTCCTGTGATCCGACACAAGGATGCCTTTTCACTGCAAAACCACCTGCGGAAGCGGACTGCACCTGTATGCTCGAGTCCGAAGCAAACACTCGCTTCGTGAGCTATGCACGGTGTAACGAGACGCCCTGTGGAAAGCTTCCGGTTCCCCAGGGAGATCCCTGCCTCTACTGTAATATGTTTCCCCAGTACTGCAACTGTACCGAGGATCCCGGGCACTGCACCTGTGACCAGTACACACTGTACTACTTCCGGCAGACCCCCTTCGTTATCATCACCCCGCATCCCGGGGAGACCGTCCCTTTCAGTGCCATCGATTCAGACAGGGATGGAGTTCCGGATATAAACGACAACTGTCCCTCCAAGGCCAACCCGGACCAGGCAGATTCGGAGGTGACCCAGGTGGGATGCATGCCCAACGTGAAAACAGGAGGATGTACTCCCATCCTGCAGAATGGGGATGGCGTGGGGGATGCCTGCGACAATTGCGTGGCAGCCGATAACCCTGTGGATGAGAACGGCATCCAGGGGGACGGGGATGGAGACGGGGTGGGGGATGCCTGTGACAACTGCGCGGCAGCCTATAACCCCCGCGATGCGAACGGACAGCAGCCAGACACTGATCAGGATGGCGTTGGGGACGCGTGTGACAAGTGCGCAGGGCATTCCGAAAAGGATACCGATGAGGATGGTGTCCCTGATGGATGTGACAACTGTATTGACTTCTTTTACCCCAATCCTGACCAGTTGGATAATGATGGAGATGGGGTAGGGGATCACTGCGACCGCTGTCCCAACGGGAATGATAGCATAGATACTGATAGCGATGAGTCTCCTGATTGTATAGACAACTGTCCTAAGGTTCCCAATCCGTATTTCCTCACGGATGCTGGGGAGAGATACCAGAAAGATTACGACTCTGACGGAATCGGGGACGAGTGTGATTGTAATGATGGCCTGAAAAGAGGTAGCGAATTAGGGGTCGACTGTGGCGGACAATGTACTCCTTGTGGCATGATCCGGATCACCGGAAGGCTGCTCTATCAGGACAACGGAAAAACGTTTTATCCTGTCCGGTACGGGAACGTACGACTCCAGTTTCTGGATGCCCAGCATGCGCATGTAAAGAATGAGTATATCGTGACCGATAGCCAGGGAGTGTTTGACCTCACAATTCCTCGTGTCGGTAAGTATGTCTGGGTACGCCTGGGCAATTATGACTTCTATAGCGTTAACTATGCCGTACGGGTCACCCATGACCTCGACTATTGCAATGAGTATGTCTGGTGGTACGGTCCCCAGCGCACCATTCCGATAACAGGGGATCTCGCCATCGGGGATCTGAGGATCGGCCGGGATACCGATATGGACTTTACCGGCCACTGGGGAGAACAGTACTGGGCCTGTGGGGGGTATGATGAGAATCCTCTTCCGGGCGGATCCGCCTATTTCAATATAGCGGATGCGATCTTGAGGGGGCGGGAGTATGCGGATTCCCTGCGTGACGACACCGATGCCATCGGAGATGTGGATGTTCAATACCCAGATGAAGGATGCGACGGTACAGCGTGCTATGTCGAATACTGGCAGGAAATTGACCTCCCTCCGGCGGTGGGATTCTTCGATGGAACGATTCTTCATGAGTATAGCCACCATTTGGAGACGACCATCAGCGGGAAAAAAGGAGGGGGGGGCAGCCACGGGCTCTGTGATTATATAAATGGCCCCGAATTTTCCTGGAAAGAGGGATTCGCAGATTATTTCGGCACGGTCGTCCCCCACCATTTCCGGTTGTTCAACACGAGTCCCCCAGGACAGTACGTGCTTTCTGAACCCGAACTTCCCTTCGATAATATTGAACAGGTCACCTGTCCCACCATCAGTGTGACCTATACCGAACCGTGTTTTATGCCTCCAAAATATATTTGCACCGCCACTGCGACGGGGGATTACCGGGAGGAGATTGTTGCGGCAGTGCTCTGGGACCTGGTCGATGCTCCGGGCAATGCATTCCCCAATTCCACCTCAGAATCGTTTGATACCCTTCAGGACCAGGAATCTGTGATCTTCAGTATCTTCGATAACGAGGTGGAGAATGATCCCTCGCTCTGCGGGTTTGTCAAGAACGGATGGATGGGCAGTCGGGTCAATCTGAATGCCCAGCAGAAGAGTGCAATAATAGGTATATTGAATCAGTACAATGTGGCATCGGGCTGCTGGGGGGGATCTCCGTGAGGCGATTCTATCTCCTTTTTGGACTCCTCGGCCTTGGCCTAATGATCGCGGGATGTATCACCTCAACCCCTCCCACCCATCAGGCACCGTCGAATATCGATGATCTTGCCGCCATGGAGCTGGATCCGCCTACTAACTATGTGGATCGACTGACGGCCGTGATTGAGGGCCACGGTGATCCCTATCTGCGGGAACGGGCGGTCTTCACCCTTACCCGTATCGCATTGGGACGAAATGAGACG
>JAJRCO010000058.1 GCA_028678905.1 Methanomicrobiales archaeon | reverse complement strand
TTGGGTTTTAGACGCTGATTTCATGGATAGAGTCCATATATAACTTAATGTATTTTTTTACGATTGATTCCCAATTAAATTTCTCGTTGGCGTATAATTTGCTATTAAATCCCATCCGTTTTCTTTCTTCGGGTTGGTTAAACAAAAATCGTATTCTCTTAGCGATGGTTTCAGCATCCCTAGGCTTAACAAGGAATCCATTCCAGCTATCAATAATCTGCATAGTGATACCTCCAACATCCGATCCTATCAATGGTTTCCCACAAGCTAGCGCTTCCTTCAATGAAACCGGGTCACCTTCTTCAACAGATGGTAATACAAAGAGATCACAGGACAGGAAAAGGGCTTTCAAATCGTCGTAGGGAATATATCCTACAAATTTTACCTTCAGATTTTTTTCCTTAGCAATGGTAATCATCAGTTGTGCATACTCTTTGTCCAAGTTGAGATTTCCCACGATAATGAAAAGAATATCTTCTTTTTTTAGATATTCTGCTGCCTGAAGTAGATACTCCACTCCTTTCCTAGGAGTTATAGTCCCCGAAAATAATACCACCATCCCATGCAACTCGAATTTCTCTCGGATTTTTTGGATTGCTGCGAGATCTGCAGTATACTCGTCCACATCGATCCCAAGAGGGATAACCTCCAATTTATCTGAAGGGATCCCCTTATTGACGAGGGTTTCTTTCAGTGGTTGGTTGAGGATGATTGTTTTTGAGATCCTTTTAATAAGATGCCAATCTGGCGAGAATGCCCTTAATAAAAAAGGAGAAGTGCGGTCCGGATTTAATCTCTTTTTTTCTTCACCGATATGAGCAGTATAAAAAAATTTCCCCTTCAAATGAGGCGAAAGATGTACAATAATATTCGCAGAAAAGGGTAAGTGAACATGAATTACATCAAAATTAGTCTTTTTTAGGTATCTATTTGCCTTTAAAGCGAATATCAGTCGGTCAAAAAAAAATTTTAAGAAAAGTTGAGGTTTTTTCATTTGTTCATACACAATTTCACTGTTGGAAACATTTGAAGAGATCTTCAAATTCAAGCGGTCAAATTCGATTCCATCAACAATTTCTTTTGATTTAGTCCCTTCCCATCGACGTTCCAGAACGGTGACCTCGTGTCCTAGTCTGGCGGTATGTTGTACGAGATGGTATACCGTACTCGGTACCGATCCTTCTCCAGGTCGTACCTGTTCATGCCCGTCGTAAATATGAAGAATTTTCATGGTAAAAGGTTGGAATAATAAGATTCCGTTGATCGGGATATGATGGACCAATCGAAATTTCTTGCAATGTCTATCGACTCCTTCTTCTTTTCTATACCGGAATGAAGCATGTTCAGAATCGCGTTCCCTATATCCTCTTTTGAGAGATCACAACAAATCCCAGAGGAAGAGGTGACTAAATCGCATACAGCATTCATCTCGTGTGTAATGGTTACTATGGGAACACCACATGCCATTGCTTCTAGAGCAACGATACTAAATCCTTCCCTTGTAGATGGCAAAACGAATAATTTGGAAGATTTCATAAGAGAGAGTAATTCATTATGATCGTCCAAAAATGGTTTAATTTCGATATTGTGGGTTAAATTCAATTGCTTGATAAGAGAGGTTAAAGATAAATATTCTGGACCTGAACCGATAATCAGACATTTTATCTCGGGATTTGAAAGCCGGATAATATCAATTGCTTGTATTAAAAAATCCACATGCTTTTCTCGTATTAGCCTTCCTGCAAAAAGGATATCTGGATGATAAGAAGACTGGGGAACTGCTTGAATATTTTCAAACCAAATTCCATTTGGTATTACCTTGATATCGTTCTGGATATATGGTTGCAGTCTTCGTTTTGTTGATTGCGAGACGGCGATATGATTTTCGGTCAATTTAATCGCCAAAGATTCAATCCAGGCTCCAATAAATCCTGCTTTTCCAAGATATTCTTTCCAGTAATTTCCCCAATATTCATGCCAGGTTAGGACCAGGGGGAGTTTTTTCATATCAGAGTGCACTTTTGCTGAAAAACAAGGGAAATAAGGGAATTGTTGGCAGTCGATGATGTCATATGATTCTTTTATGGCGAGGAATAGGTTCAGGGCGAAGGTTAGTGGCTCCGAGACCGTTCGTCTTCCATTCGCATAAAGGTGCTGAGGTTCGCCGATTCCAATTAACCGAATTCCTTCCATATTGATGATATCAGAACCGTTCCACCATTTTACACCGTACCAGGTGACTTCGTGACCTCTTTGAATTAGACATTTTGACAGCTCATAAACTCGCTTTTCAACACCGCCCTTAACCCATGGGTAAATAGCATCGTATATGTACGCGATCTTCATCCCTCTTCTCCGATCACGCTCAGGAAGAAGGAATTGAAAAATATCTGCAACCCTAAGCCGATGAATGTGAGAGCGGCGATATCCTGATCGAGGACCGGGAGATAGCGATAGCCGCTGATTATCCATTGCGAAATCAGGTACAGGATATAGGAGGTTCCACCGAGAACCAAGAAGAGGCCGAAGGTAGCCCCCCGCTCCAAGGTGAGATGGTTCAGAAACCTTTTAGTGGTCAGTCCGTTGATCGCCGGAAAACCCTTTCTGGTACGGTTGATCTGGGCAAAGAGGCCCAGAACCGTGACCTGAAATCCGAGAATGGTCGCAAGGGAAGCGGCTACTATGCTATGAGTCCCGAATTGGGAGATATCCCATACGTCAAAAGGAGCCCAAATCAGGACCACGAAAAACAGACCCAGAATCAAAAGAACCAATCCGGGTATCAGAAAGAGTAGGGTAGGAGCTCGGAGCAGGATATATCGCAGGTGGCGCCATCCATCGGAGAAAGAGTTAAGGTTAGATTCTCCTTTTCGAGGAGAATATGTGATGGGAATTTCAGCGATACGCAGGTCCTTCCTGAGAGCGACTTCCAGCATCTCAGTTGCGAATTCCATGCCGTCCGTACGAAGTTCCGGGGCGATTTTCTGATAAGCTTCACGGGTGAAAGCACGCAACCCAGTGTGCGTATCTGTGAGAGTGGATCCATTAGCCGTGTTAAACACCCAGGTGAGAAGGGGATTACCGAGATAGCGATGGAGCAAAGGCATGGCCCCGGGCTGGATGCTGCCTAGGAAACGGCTCCCGAGCACGATGTCGGCGGTCCCATTTCGTAAAGGTGCAAGCAAGTCAGGAATGATAGAGAAATTGTAGGTGCTGTCAGCATCACCGATTACGATGAGATCGCTCTTTGCTAGAGGAATCGCATAACGGTAGGCGTAGCCATAACCGAGTTTATTCGGACTCACTACCTGGGCTCCCAGTGACCGCGCAATCTCCGGAGTATAGTCCATGGAACTGTCCGAGACTAAAATCTCTCCTGCCTGATGAGCAGTCCAGAGGATATTTTGGATCTGAGCGATACAGGCAGCAATGGAATTCTCTTCGTTTTTCGTGGGGAGAATGACGGTAAGCACTGGGATGGTGGTATCCCGGGATATCGATGGTTCGGACTCAGGCGGCGGAGGGGTCGCAGACCGGACTATGCGCTCTTTTAAGAACGAATCAGTAGGGCTGATCGTATCATTCTGCCATCCATCCACAATACATCACCACTACAAAATGCCGTAAATTCATCAAATAATCAATCGGATTATTTCCGTCGGAATACATTTTATTGAGAGAAATTGAAGAGGAGTTGTTATCCTGGGAAATGTGGTAGTTCTTTGGTCGGATGATTGGACCTTCCATTGTGCTACACCGACATGATGATTAATTCTAACGTCTGCGCTGCAAGGGATAAACTTTCGGAAATGTTTGGAGTCACTTTTTAAAAAAGATGTGTACCCTCTTTGAACGAGTACAAGGAGTCAGCCAGTAAGTATTAAAAAAAATCTAACGCACAAAAAATCTAACGCATAAAAAATGAAAAAGAATAAGATATAGATTTCTTCCGCCATGCAGCACTGCCTTGCAAAAGAAATCATGCATCCAGAGTGTAAAAAGGAAATTGCTCCTTATAATTAACTTGTTTTGGTCAGGGACAAATCGGAACGGAAATATATGGTATTTTAATAGAAATATACATAGACCATGGCCGATCTCCTTTCCATCGTCACCACCTCCGAAAAGCGGAAGAACCTGCTGCTTCTGCTCCAGTCCGGACCGAAATCGATGGACGAGATAAGAGCTACGCTCAAGGTGACTACCACCGGAATGCTGCCCCAGATCAAGATCCTGTCCTCTCACGGCCTGGTGCGGAAGATAGATGGAACGTACACGCTCACCGATTTGGGTGGGGTGATCGCCATTCATTTGGACCGCCTTCTAGGGACGCTCGCCGTATTCGAACAGGAGAAGGAGTTCTGGAAGGAGCACGACCTGGCCGGGATACCGCTCCCTCTGCGGATGCGGATCGCGGAACTTGGGAAGTACTGCATCATCTCTTCCGGAGAGGACGAGCTCTACGAATCGCATTCCGAGTTCCAGGAGCAGATCCTGCGTTCGACACGCGTGCACGGATACGCACCCATCCTGCACCCCATCTACCCGCAGTTCTTTCTCGCATTGGCCAAGAGGGGAGTGGAAATCTCGCTCGTGCTTACCGACAGCGTGTTTGCCCGGATCGAGAAAAAGTACGGAGACCAGCTTAACGAAGGGTTGCGCTACCCCAACGCGAGTCTGTACGTAACGGTGGAGAATATCCGCCTCGCCTTCATCGTCACCGACCGCTACTTCTCCACTGGCATGTTCTTCCAGGACGGGCGCTTCGACACCAAGCTGGACGTCACCAGCTTTGATGCTTCGGCGCTGGCCTGGGGGGAAGAGCTGTTCAGACATATCCTGGCAGGAGCACGACAGGTACCACTCCCATAAGGAAGCGCAGGCCTAGGGCGATACCGGATTCTCCCTGGATAGCGATCTGGCGGAAGTGCTTCCGGATCCCAGTGGGGCGTCGCTCCCATTCTGTGGAATACAGCCCGATGAACACCACCCCAATCAGGCAGCTGTATCCCACGATCACGACCTCCGGCCGCAGGAATCCGGTCACGATCAGGTAGGCCATCGCGCCATGTAGGAAGAGGGAGAGGCCGGTGAGCAGGTACTTCGCCCCGCGTTCCCCCAGGTAGGCGGGAATAGTGCGGATGCCGGCGGCGAGATCTCCTTTTAGGTCCTTGATGTCGAAGAGTGTGGAGTTGATGAACAGCTTCAGGCCAAAGAACAGGAAAATGGGGAGGACGATCACCGGGCTAGTGGTCCAGTGGGCGACAACGAGCGCGATCGATCCCCCCCAGGTGAGGCCGATCACCGCGTTCTTCATGCCGGCACCTCCTTTCAGCTTGAAGGTGTGCGCACCCATCCGGAGGCCCTTGGTGTACAAGTATCCGATAACGAGGGGCAAGATGGGAACGAGAAAGATGCCCTCCCAGAAAAGCAATGCAGCCCCCAGCAGGTAGGCAAGGATGCACCAGGCCACCCCGATCCGCCGGTTGGCGAAGGTGAGGTACCCCTGGTTGACTTCATCCTCGGCGCAGGGGATAGCCCGGTCCAGCGTGTAGGTCGCGTAGATGATCAGCCCCGAGGCGATGCAGGGGATCAGACAGGGTGCGATTCCTGCGAGCAGGAAGGCGATATACACCCGCAGACTCCCGGAGATGCCCACAGGGGCGGATGCGGTCAGCAGGCGCAGTGTCGGATTCAGAAACGATGACATATTAGAAAATTTCAATTGGCGATGCTTATTACAAACGGACAATTGCTTTTTAATGCCATTAAAATTTTTTCAACGCCCTTGAAATTACACTCACCGTTTACAATATAAGTACTCCCATGAAATTTTCAATCAGAGAGTCGACGGCAAAAACAT
>JAJRCO010000272.1 GCA_028678905.1 Methanomicrobiales archaeon | reverse complement strand
GGGTTCATCGACCTTGGCCAGGGCCACACCGCATAAGTTTAAGAGTATGAGCAAAATTAGGAGAATAACAGCTACTTTCTTCATCAAATCACTCCCCGTCAATGCATATTCTTGCTTCTTTATTAATGTAATCCTCCTCGACTACGAAAGGGATATCGACTTTCAATCTCAAAAAAATTCATTTCACGCCGGATACAGGGTATATTCCTCAATCAGGGTCCAGGATTCTCCTCCGACGGACATCTCGTTTCTCCAGGTCATGGCCTCAGGGTCGCGTGCATCCCAGGTGAACCGCAGTTTCACCGGGCCGTCTCCCATCGATTCCATGATTAGCTGATCTCCCTGGATCTCTCCCCGAAAGATAAAGGCGGACCCATTGCTGTCCACACCGACCGCCCGGTATTCCTGCGCCCTTACATCCCATCCGGCGATGAACACAGCGTTCCAAGTCAGCGCCTTCTTTCCCCTCACAAATTGATCCTGGGTGAATCGGCAGGAGATCCAGAGTCCGTCCATGATCCGTTCACAGATCGCCTTTCCCTTCCCGTCCATCTCGGGCGAACCGGGGCCCATTCCTCCGGCCTCTACGGTGCCAGTCCAGGTTCCATCCCAGAGAAAGCGGGAGAGTGCGATGAGTTCCGGGCCGGGCCGAACAGTGGTGGGTGTCCATGGAGATGGCTTTGTTACCTTCTTTGGCTGATTCCGAGGCATAATCTCACCGTGTACATCATTAATGATATAGTTACCGTGAAACAAGAAGGAACCGTGATGCTTACCCCCGGTCTATTCCGGATTAAGAGGTAGTTATCCAATCTCTCCCCATCTGCTTTGGGGTAAATGTGCATGTCTACTTACCTCTGATTAAGAGAACTCACGAAATAGTACGCGGCGCCGCGTGGCGCAACTACTCATTATCTCACAGGTTCGGCGGTGGTCGTTAGGACTGTTCTAATCTAAAGGATTTACACTTGGACAATGGTCGATATACCGGCCTGTTTATGACTGCGTTGAGACGTTCAAGAATCCAGACACTCATCGGTAAATCCTTTTCCGCCGTATGACACACAAGGCGATTACATTGCCCGGAATAAAATATTCCCGGTGACAGATGTTCATGAATGAAATAATGCCCTCATGATTTCTGATTAACGAAATATGGTTCATTGGGTAGGTTTGCTTTATGGTGAGTCATCCACGTATTCGCTCTCTTTGATTGGCTGGGGTGGAAATAGTAAAAATCTTGAAAAAAATTCTTAATCCGGGAAGGATGTCAGCCTCTCCCCAGGAACGCACGGAGGAGAGACCAGACCCCCACGAGAATTAGAAGGATACCGATGAGGTAAGGCCAGGCAATGCGTGGTGAATACGCCAGCCAGACCCCGATGAGTATCAGGATGATTCCGGCCACCACCCACCCCCATCTCACCACCGAAAACCTTCCTCCGGGTGTCTCCGCTTCCGCGAGAGGCAGGAACGCCGAAGCGATAAATCCCGCCCCAAGGCCCATCAGCACCCCCGAAGCCGGGTACCCTACGAGCAGACCTACGCCGAGACCGATGAGGAGACCGGCAGGGAGGAAGGAGAATCTTCTCTGATGCCGATGATACTCTTTCTGCCGTTCTTCTGGCATATAGTGTACGTGGATCAGGTTCTCTTTAAACCGTTGCTCTCTACGATCCCCGGACCAGATTCCTCTGCTGGATGAGCTTGGCCGTATAGACAAAGAGCCCGATCACCAGGAAGAGCACCAGGATGTCTATGTACGGCGGATAGACCGCATCCCCGTTCAGTGCTCCATGAAAGAGATCCACCAGGTAGGTGAGAGGGGAGAGGGAAGTGAGCACCCGTGCCCACCCTTCCAGCTGGCCTAGCGGGATAAACACCCCACTGATGAAGATGAGAGGAAGCCGCACCAGGCTGGAGAGCATCATGATGTTGGAGGGGGTATCTGTCGCCGGAGAGGCGAGGAGCGAGCCAAGAGCCGCGAAGGCCAGCGATCCCAGGAAGAGGGCGATGATGAGGATACCGGCATTGGCGAGAGGGAGATGCAGCACTGCGACGCTTGCGGCCCACACCACCAGGGTGATGATCCACCCAAAGATCGCTCCCGCGAGGAGATCGCCCAGAATCAAGCTTTCCAACGTCACCGGCAGGGAGAGGAGTCGCTCGTAGGTCTTCTCCCGTTTCTCCCAGGGAGTGATGAGGGGACCTACAGATGATGCGGTGAAGAAGAGCATCATTCCCAAAAATCCCGGGTAGAACAGTACGATATCCAGGTTCCGTCCGATAAAGAAGGTGAGGAACATGAGGAGGGGAAAGAGCAGCCCAAATATGATGACCGGGCCCTTGTAATAATAGATCCGCATGTCCTTTTCCGCGACGAGACGAATGCTCCGGACAAAGAGAGTGAAGTTCATCCCTCACCCTCCGTGAGCTGCACGAATGCCTCCTCCAGGCTGGGAGAGGAGGTGGCGAGGGAAAGGATAGTCAGGTGATCCTGTTCTGCCTGGTGGGCGAGGAACTTGATCACCTGATCAGGATCATCCGTATAGAGTCGCCACTTATCTCCCCAGGGTTCTACCCGGGAGACGATCCCATCCTGCGGGAAATAATCCGCTTTCACCGGCTGCTCAAACGAGACCTCCACGAAATGCGTGAGGTCGTAGGTCTTCCTCAACCGCTCCGGGCTATCGGTGGCGATGATCCGCCCCTGATTGATGATGCTGACGGTGGTGCAAAGCGCACTTGCCTCCTCGATATTATGGGTTGTAAGGAAGATGGTGCTTCCTTGCTGATTCATCTCACGGATGGTCCGGATTACGAGACGGCGACTGGCCACATCCAGCCCGGAGGTCGGTTCGTCCAGAAAGAGTACCGGTGGAGAGTGGATGATAGCACAGGCGATCCCAATCCGCTGCCGCATCCCTTTCGAGTAGGTGCGGACCAGGTCGTTTTTCCGTTCCGCAAGACCGAGCTGGGAGAGGAGCTCCTCTGCCCTCCGTTCCCGGGTGAGGCGGTCCATACCGTAGAACTTGCCGGTCCAGAGGAGGTTTACTTCCGCGGTAAGATCACCGTATACGGTCCCGTTCTCCGGGATCACACCCATTCCCAGCTTCGCGGTGAGAGGATCCCTGGCCATGTCGATCCCGTTGATAACCACCGATCCCGCATCCGGGGTGAGTACACCGGTGAGCATGCGAATGGTGGTAGTCTTGCCTGCACCATTCGGACCCAGGAATCCGTAGATGGCTCCCTGCTTCACTGTGATGCTGATATCATCGACGGCCTTAACCAGGCCGAAGGATTTGGAGAGATGCGTCGCCCGAATAACGTCCATGCAATGTGCTATACCTATTGGTCCTCCCGGGATATACGGGTATTCTGAACAGGCCATTATTACTGGCAGAATGACATGAGGACGCAAGAAGAGGATTCTCGAAAGAGAGTGTAGGATTCAGGGATTAATTAATAGCCTTCGAAGAAACATAGAGGGAACGATCTTCTCACGCCGGAGATTTCTGCCGGATGTAGAGATCTTCGCTCTGCCGGATCTTCCTCTTCACCTTCTCCCAGGATTTCGTGATCAGGAAGCTCTCCTCCATGTAATCGATCATCGGCACGAATTTCTTCATCGGGATGGCCATGGTCAGCACATCCAGCATCACGCAGGGGCGGGCGGAGGGATCAAACATCCCCAGCACGGCCCTCGGGTGCTCCTTCTGCTGCTCCAGCCACGGATGATAGATCATGGAGCCGCAACCGGCACCGAAAGGACAGGTGACCCCGCCGTTGGGATCGGTCTGGTCGAAGTTCGCCAGAGTAAAGAGCCCCGAGAGCACCTCCGGCCGGGCAAAGAAGATCACTACCTCGGGGGAATCGTCCTTGGAAAGCCTATCCCACCGCTTGAAGGTGTAGCATTTTCCCTCCGCAGGGATATGCTCAGCATGCCCGGTCGATTTTTCGACAATCTCGGGAGTTCGCTTGTATCGCTCACCCTCCACCACTCCCGGCTTTCCGGTGGAAAGGAAGTAGCGGAACTCCGGGGCCCGTTCCGTGGTATAGCCCAGGTAAAATTTTGCTCCGCTGCAGGTAAGCGATTCCTGATCAAAGGTAAGGGAGATTCCTTTGCGGATCCGGGTCAGGTCGCAGACCAGACATCTCCAGGCTTTCGGTACGGGTGCTTTCGGAGTGGATCCTGTATCCTTGCCAATCCCGAACGTAATCGGCAGGTCCGATCCCTCGAAATAGTCATTCCACAACCGGATGAATTTGTCCCGCAGCTCGGTGTCCATGGAGGTCATTCTGTCAAGAAGATAGATAAACGTGCTTCACAAGCGTCTGCGTATCCTCCGTAGAAAAGTAATCTGCAACACAGGTATGCCATTTGCTATACTATAATATACCTTTCATACGAATCCTCAACATAAGGACGGATATCAAACGCTAACGAGAGAATCGGTCGATCGGAAAAGTGATTCCATCGTCTTTCATGGCAACCTAGAACAACTGGTAGAGAAGGTGGAGACGGGGGAGATGATCCCCAAACTCCAGGCGTCCCACGCCCCGATGTGTAAGTTTTTTACCGCCTATTACGTAATCAACGGAATCCGTCATGTGGTCCCTCTCGTCCACGGTCCCACCGGGTGCCCGCTCTACGTCTCTGATTTTGTCCGGACCAGGGAATGCTGCGAGATCCGGGGAGTTCCCCTGGAGCCGACTGCCTGCACATCGCTGGACGAGAGCCACATCATCTATGGAGGTGAAGGAAAGCTCTTAGAGTCCGTAAAGGAGGCCTACACAAAGTATCACCCTGATCTCATCGTCATCCTCTCCTGCTGCTGTTCCGGGATCATTGGAGATGACGTGGAGAGTATCGCCCGCGAGGCAGAGAAGATAGTGGGATGCCGGGTGCTGGCCCTCCGCAGCGAAGGATTCGGCGGCGATTTCCGATCCGGATATGAGGATGCCTTTAAGCTCATCATGGAGCTGATGGAGCCTCCCCGACAAAAGAGGTGGGGAACGATCAACATCCTCGGGGCTCGCTGGGGCCCTACCACCACCGAGTTCGACATGGACCTGGACGAGATAGAGCGCCTGCTCGGAGAAGTGGGGATCAGCGTGAACGCGGTTATTGCAGGGGGATGCACGGTCGAGGAGTTGAAGAGAGCCCGGGAGGTAGAATTGAACGCCTCCTGGTGTTACGACTGGGGGCAGAAACTCGGCGATCTGATGCAGGAACGCTTCGGGATCCCCTACAGTAAAACCGGCCAGCCCTACGGACTCATCGCAACAGAAGAATGGCTCCTCGGGATCGCGGAACCCCTGGGGATGGGAGAGAAGGCGCGGGCAGTGATCGCAAAAGAGACCCGTGCGGTGGCATCGGATCTCTCCTATCTGCGGCAGGCTCTCGACGGAAAGACCGGGATTATCGAGATCTCGGAGTTCCCCGGGCCGATCCGGGCGCTCTCCCTGGCACGGATGGCTGAAGAATTCGGTGCCCATCCCGTGGTGATCAACGTACATCCCTATACGATCAAGGAACGGATGCCCAGTATCAAATTCCTGCTTGAGAGTGGGGTGAATCCCGAGATTATCCTCACCAAAGGGCTCTTCCGGCTGGGAAGTTTCCGGTCCTCCAAGGAGACCGAGGAGGAGCTCGAAGCGATCGTCCGCGAGTATGAGGATCCCATCTTCTTTGGAAACGCCGGCCGTTTCCCTCCCTGCCCGGTGGTGAACCTGACTCTCATGAACCCGGCTTTCCAGCCTCAGTATGGTTTCCGGGGCATCACCAATATCGCGGCCCTGGTCCGGCAGGCCTTTGAGAACAAACATCTGCCCCGTTCCCGGCTCTTCCGGGGGATGCTCTATGGACCTCCCCGCTAATTCCACAGATGTTCAGGCTCCTGGCCTCTCCGAAAAGTGCCGCGATCCCTATTTGCGCTGTGCCTTTCACGGTGCAGCCCTGACGGCACTGGGGGTGAGCCGCTCGGCGCTGCTCGCCCACTCTCCCCAGGGGTGCGAGTACCTGGTGAACAATGCGTTTGCCTCTCAGGAGTGCGACTACATGGAGACGATCACCCTGTGCACGAAACTCTGCACCGATGAGATTGTGCACGGGGGCGAGGACATTCTCGCACGGACAATCCGGCAGGCAAAGGAGCTCCCCGTCTCCGCCCTCTTTGTGCTTAGTGCATGCGGGCCCGAAATCGTGGGTGATGACATCGTCGCGGTCTGTGAGGAT